>NZ_JBBBEM010000132.1:0-53536 GCF_037154035.1 Kineococcus sp. G2
CAGCGCCACCGTCCCGGCGGCGGCCGCGCACGCGGCGGCGAGCCCGGCCCAGACGGCGGCGCGGCGGCGCCGGCGGTGGGCCCGCGCCGCGCGCAGCAGCCGCGGCAGCAGGGTCCGCGGCGCCTCCGGCGGCTCCGGCGGCTCCGGCGGGGCGTCGTCGGCCAGGGCGGCGACCGCGGCGGCCGGCGCGTGCGCGAGCAGGCCCGGCAGCCCCGCCAGCTCCTCCACCGCGGCGCGGCAGGTGGAGCAGCCGGCCAGGTGCTCCTCGAAGTCGTCGCGCTCGGCGGGCGAGAGCGCCCCCAGCACGTACGGGCCGGCGTCCACGGCGAACGGGTCGCCTGCTCCGGTGCTCATCAGCGGCCCACCCCCATCTCCCGCAGGACCAGTCTGAGGTTCAGCAGGGCGTAGTGCGTGCGCGACTTCACGGTGCCCGCCGGCACGCCCAGGACGCGGGCGGCCTCGGCGACGGAGCGGCCGCGGAAGTAGCACTCGCGCAGCACGGCGCGGTGCTCGGGCGAGAGCCGCTCCAGGGCCTGCTGCACCACCCACTGCTGCAGCACCTGCTCGGACTCGTCGAGCACGGACGTCTCCGGCACCTCGGCGCGCACGCTCTCGCGGCGGGCGCGCGCCGAGCGGCGCTGGTCGATGACGAGGCGGCGGGCCACCGTGAACAGCCACGCCCGGTTCGAGCCGGTGGCCGGGTCCAGCGCGGCCGGGTTGCGCCAGGCGCGCAGCAGCGTCTCCTGCACCACGTCCTGCGCCTCGGCGCGGTCGCCGGTCAGCGAGAGCACGTAGCCGTACAGGGCGCCGGCGTGCTCGTCGTGCAGGCCACGCAGCAGCTGCTCGTCGGCGTCGGGCACCGCGTCCTCCTCTCCGGCGGTGCGCTGAGCGCACCCGCCCGGCGGGGAGAACGGTGCAGCGGCCCGTCCGGTTCGGTGCGGCCCCTACGGTGGGCCGGGTGAGCATCCCCGACGCGCCGCTGCCGGTGCCGGCGGTCGTGCGCCGCATCGCCGGGCCGGCGGCCGTGAGCGCGGTGTGGCTGAACCAGGTGGGCGGGACGACCTTCCGCCTCGCGGGGGGCGGCCCCGGCGGCGTCGACCGGTTCTGCAAGTGGGCGCCGGCCGGCGCACCGCTGGACCTGGCCGCGGAGGCGGAGCGCTCGGCGTGGGCGGCCGCCTTCACCCCCGTGCCGCGGGTGCTGGCGCACGGGGTCGAGACCGACGGCTCCTGGCTGCTGACCGCGGCGCTGCCCGGGGAGTCGGCGGTCTCCCCGCGCTGGCTGGCGCGGCCGGACGTGGCGGTGCCCGCCCTGGCGCGGGGGTTGCGAGCCCTGCACGAGCGGCTGCCGGTGGACTCCTGCCCGTTCGACTGGTCGGTGCCGCACCGGCTGGCGCGGGCGGTGGGGGACGTGACGCGGCTGGGACCGGCGCCGCCGGTGGACGTGGCGGTCGTCTGCCACGGTGACGCGTGCGCGCCGAACACGCTGCTGGGCGAGGACGGCGAACCGGTCGCGCACGTGGACCTCGGTGGGCTGGGGGTCGCCGACCGGTGGGCGGACCTGGCGGTGGCCACGATGAGCCTGGGCTGGAACTACGGGCCGGGGTGGGAGGAGGTGTTCCTGGACGCGTACGGCGTCGCGGCGGACCCGGTGCGCACCGCCTACTACCGGGCGCTCTGGGACGCCGGCCCCTGAGGACGCGGGTACCGTCGAGGCGTGACGCGCACGGCCCGCTCCTGGTCCCCCGAGCACCCCCCCGAGCACCCCGCCGAGCACGCCGGTGGGCGCAGCGGAGACGGTTCGCTGCGCGCCTGGCTGCACGACCTGCCGCTGCTGGCGGTGGACCCGCCGCCCTTCCGCCCCGCCGACGCGCCCGACGAACCGCTGGACCTGCTGGTGTCGTGGCTGCGGGAGGCGGCGGCGGCCGGCGTGCCGGAACCGCACGCGCTGACCCTGGCCACCGTCGACGCCGCCGGGCGCCCCGACGCGCGGGTGGTGGCGCTGCGGGACGTGGCCGAGTCCGCTCTGTGGGTGGCCTCCGGCGCCGGCAGCCCGAAGGGCCGGCAGCTGGAGTCGGTGCCGGTGGCGGCGCTGGTGTTCTACTGGCCGCAGCAGGGCCGGCAGGTGCGGGTGCGGGGGCGGGTGCGCCCGGGCGACGAGGAGCGCGCCGCGCGCGACTTCCTGCAGCGGCCCGCGCACGGGCGCGCCGAGTCGCTGCTGGACCGGCAGAGCCGCCCGCTGGACGAGACGCACCTGTCCGACGAGTTCGCCGACGTCGACGACCTGGTGCACCTGGAGCCGTCGGTGGTGGCCTCCTCCTGGCGGTTGTGGGGCGTGGACGCCTCCCGGGTGGAGTTCTGGCAGTCCTCCCGCGACGGCCAGCACGTGCGGCTGCGGTACTCGCGCGCCGAGCACGGCGGCTACGACCGGCAGCTGCTGCGCCCCTGACGCCCCGCCGCGCCGGCCCGGGGCGCGGCGGCGCTCAGACGGCCTGCGCCGTCAGGCGCCCACCGCGCCGCTCGACCGACAGCGGCAGCCCGAAGGTGCGCGTCAGCAGCTCACCGGTGAGGACGTCGTCGACCGGCCCGGAGGCCACCGCGCGGCCGTCCCGCAGCAGCAGCGCGTGCGTGGTGCCCACCGGGATCTCCTCCACGTGGTGGGTGACGGTGACGGTGGTGGGGGCGGCGGGGTCGGCGGCCAGGGCGGTCAGGCGCCGCAGCAGGTCCTCGCGCCCGCCCAGGTCCAGCCCGCCGGCCGGTTCGTCGAGCAGCAGCAGCTCCGGGTCGGTCATGAGGGCGCGCGCGATCTGGGTGCGCTTGCGCTCGCCGTCGCTGAGGGTGCCGAAGGGCCGCTCGGCCAGGTGGGCCACGCCGAGCAGGTCCAGCAGCTGCAGGGCGCGCTCGTCGTCGTCGGGGTCGTAGGCCTCCTGCCAGCGGCCGGTGACGCCGTAGGCGGCGGTGACGACGACGTCGCGGACCTTCTCCCGGCCGGGCACCGCGCGGGCGAGCGCGGTGCTGGCCAGGCCGATGCGCGGGCGCAGCTCGAAGACGTCCACCCGCCCGAGCCGCTCGCCGAGGACGCGCACGGCACCGCTGGTGGGGAACAGCCGCGCGGCGGCCACCGACAGCAGCGTGGACTTGCCGGCGCCGTTGGGGCCGAGCACGACCCACCGCTCCCCCTCGTGCACGCGCAGGTCCACCGCGTCCAGGAGCAGGTTCGTGCCGCGGCGCACGGTGACGGCGTCGAGGCCCAGGACCTCGTCGTCCTCGGGAGCGGGCGGCGCGGCGGCGGGGGTGACGGGCACGGGGGAACCCTAGCCAGCGCGGGGCCCCGGCGCCGCCGGGGGTGGGCGGTGCCGTCGTAGGCTGCCGCGCGTGCTGGACCTGCCCCGCTCCGCCCGGCTGGCGGCCTGGGGCACCGGTGTGCTCACCGGTGCCGCCGGGCTGGACGCCGCGGTCTCCGCGGTCGTGCGCGACGACGAACCGCACGCCGTGCGCTGGGCCGAGGGGGCGCCCGCCGCGCCCGGCCCGGACCCGGCCGACGTGCGCGGCCTGCTGCGCGCGCTGACCTCGGCCGGGTGCGGCCCGCTGCTGCTGGCGCTGCCGGTGCCGGGCGACCCGCGCGGGCTGCCCGGGCCGGCGGCGGTCAACGCGGCGGCGCTGGAGGCCGGCGAGTGCGTGCTCGCCGAGCCGCCGGGTGCGCCCGGTCGCTGGGCGCTGGTGCCGGAGGTGACGGAGTTCGGCTCGGTGTGGGAGCCGGGCGCCTTCGTGACGTGGGCGGTGCTGGGGGCGGCGCCGCGACGCGCGCCGGAGTCCTCCAGCGTGGCGGAGGCGGAGGCGGAGCTGCGCGGGGCGCTGGCCACCGCGACGCGGGCGCTGTCCGCGCTGGACGTGGCGCGCTGGCGCGAGGACGCCGCCGACCGCATCGCCGCGGTGCGCGACGGCGGCCTGGCCCGCGACGCGCTGCCGCCGGGCACGGCACCGCGGGCGGCGCGGGTGCTGCAGACGGCGGCGCGGGTGCTGGCCATCGTGGACCTGGCCGCCGAGGACGACGGCGCCGCGGTCACCGGCTTCGAGGCGGCCTCGCGGGCGCGGGCGCTGCGCGAGGTCGCGCAGGTGGCGCGGCGGGCCGTGGTCGCGGCGGTCAACGCGCACGCGGAACCGGTGCGCAGCCGGGACCTGCCCGGCGGATCGTGATCACCGGGCGCTGAACGCAGCGGTTCGGGAGCGCCGGTCATGACGGTCCTGTTCCGCTCGTGACGGTCCTGTTACGGACTCCTCCGGGAGCTCGTCTCGGCAGGCGGGGCGGTACCGGCTTTCCTACGGTCGAGGAGTGCCACAGGGGCCGACGGCCCCGAGGAACGCCCGCAGCCCCCGAGGAACCGGGGGGCTCGGCGAGGCGCACGGACCAGAGCCCGGCTGCCCAGCCGTGCTGAGACGCGAACCACGGAGGAACCATGACCACTCGTGACCGCACCCGCACCGTGCCCACCACCGGTCCCCGCGCCCTGACCCGCGGCCTGGTGGCCGCCGGCGGCGCCGCCGTCCTCGCCCTGGGCCTGGGTGCCTGCGGCGACACGGCGGGCGACGAGACCGCCACCAGCGTCGAGGACGTCAACGAGGCGGAGTCCGAGGTCGAGACGGAGACCGAGGTCGGCGCGGAGACCGGCGAACTCGGCTACGAGGGCGCCTACGACAGCGCCTTCGTCGAGGAGCAGGAGAGCCTCATCGGCCAGGAGGTCACCGTCTCCGCCGCCGTGAACACGGTCCTCGACGACTCGTCCTTCACGATCGCCGGCGACGGCAGCGACGTCGAGCCGCTCCTCGTCGTCAGCGCCACCTCGGGCACGACCGTCGAGGAGGACATGGAGGTCGACGTCTCCGGCACGGTGGAGCAGGCCTTCGTCCTCACCGAGGTCGAGGAGGAGCTGGGTCTCGACCTCGAGGACGAGCTGTACACCGAGTGGGAGGGCCAGACCTACATCATGGCCAACGCCATCGACGTCGGCGCCGAGGACGAGGGCTGACCTCCAGCTCAGCACAGCGACACGGGAGGAGCTCCTGGTGCATCGGTGGTGGCCGCACCGGCACCACCGACCAGGAGCTCCCCCGGTGCCCCCCGACCGGGGGAGCTCCGCGACGGGAGCGACCCAGCAGCTCCCCCCGCGTCAGCCCGCGGTGCTCTGCGCGGCCGGCAGCGACGCCAGCGCGCGGTTCTCCGCCGGCAGCCGGAAGCGCAGCAGCAGCACGGCGTTGAGCACCGTGAACACCGCCGCGGTCACCCAGCAGGTGTGCACCAGCGGCAGGGCGACCCCCTCCAGGGCCACGACGACGTAGTTGGGGTGCTTCAGGAACCGGTACGGCCCGCGCACGACCGGCGGCAGGCCCGGCACGACGATGACGCGGGTGTTCCAGCGCGGCCCCAGCGAGGCGATGCACCACCAGCGCAGCACCTGGCTGAGCACGGCCAGCGCCAGCATCGGCCAGCCGAGCAGGGGCAGGAAGGGGCGCTCGGCCAGCGCCGCCTCGGCCAGGCAGGCCAGCAGCAGCCCCGTGTGCAGCACCACCATGGGGCCGAAGTGGCCGCGGCCGGTCTCGACGCCGCCGCGCGCGAAGGACCAGCGCGCGTTGCGGGTGGAGACCACCAGCTCCGCGACGCGCTCGGCGCCGGTGGCCAGCACGAGGACGGTGAACCAGGCCAGGGAGCTCACGCCGGCGCTCCCCCGGTGGCCCGCAGCAGGACCTGCTCGGTGCCCACGCCGGGCCCCACGGCCAGCACCACGGCGTGCTCGCCGGGACGGTGCTCGGTGGCGGCCAGCACGTGCAGCACGGAGGAGCTGGAGAGGTTGCCGACCTCGCGCAGCGAGGCCCAGCTGGCGGCCAGGGCGTCCTCGGGCAGGTGCAGGGCGTCGCTGACGGCCCGCAGGACCTTCGGCCCGCCGGCGTGCACCACCCAGCGCTGCACCCGCCCCGCGTCCAGGCCGGTGCCGACGAGCAGGGCGCGCACCTCGTCGCCGAGCCGGTCGGCCAGCAGGCCGGGCAGGTCCGGGGACAGCACGATGCGCATCCCGGAGGTCCCCACGTCCCAGCCGAGCGCGTCCGCGGTGCCGGGGAAGAGCCGGCTGCGCGAGTCCAGCACGTCCCAGCCCGGGGTGCCCGCTGCGCGCTCGGCACCGGCGAGGACGACGGCGGCGGCCCCGTCGCCGAACAGGCCGCTGGCGACGAGGTTGGCGGTGGAGGGGTCCTGGCGCTGCAGGGTCAGCGAGCACAGCTCCACCGAGACCAGCACCCCCACCTGGCCGGGGTGGCCCAGCAGGTAGTCGGCCACCCGGGCCAGCCCGGCGGCGCCGCCGGCGCAGCCCAGCCCGAAGCTCGGCAGCCGCTTGACGTCCGGGCGCAGGCCCACCCGACCGGCCAGCACCGCGTCCAGGGAGGGGGCCGCCACGCCGGTGACGGTGGTGAACAGCAGGAAGTCCACCTCCTCCGGGGCCACGCCGGCCGTGGCCAGCGCCCCCTTCACGGCGCGCTCGGCCAGGTCCAGGCCCACCTCGGCGAACGCCGCGTTGGCGGCGGTGAAGGAGTCCAGGTGCGCGTAGCGCTCCAGGGGCAGCGCCAGGTGCCGGCGCTCCACGCCGCCGGCCGCGTGCAGGCGGTGCAGCAGCTGGCGCCGGGCCCCGGCGGGGGCCAGCAGGGGCGCCAGCTCGGCGGTGATCTCCGCCTGCTCGTAGCGGTGCGGCGGCAGGACCGGCTCCACCGCCACCACCCGCGGGGGCGGGGGGGCGGTGGGCGGGCGGGTGGCGGGCATGGCCCGATGCTGTCTCAGAGGACGGACTCGTACACCTCGAGAGTGCGCCGGGCGATCGCCGACCAGCTGAACGCCTCCACCGCGCGGCGCCGGCCGGCGGCGCCGCGCTCGCGGGCGCGGTCCGGGTCGGAGACGGCGTCGGTCAGGGCCGCGGCCAGGTCGGCGACGAACCGCTCGGGGTCCACCGGTGCGCCGGTGCCGTCCTGGACCTGCTCGATGGGCACCAGCCAGCCCGTGGTGCCGTCCTGGACGACCTCGGGGATGCCGCCGGTGGCGGTGCCGACGACCGCGGCGCCGCAGGCCATGGCCTCGAGGTTGACGATGCCGAGCGGCTCGTACACCGACGGGCACACGAAGACGGTGGCCTGCGACAGGTGCTGCAGCAGCTCCTCGCGCGACAGGTGCCGGTCCAGCCACACCACGCCGGAGCGCTGCTGCTGCAGCTCGGCGACCAGGCCGGAGACCTCCGCGGCGATCTCGGGGGTGTCCGGCGCCCCGGCGCACAGCACCAGCTGCACCTCGGGCGGCAGCTGGGCGGCCGCGCGCAGCAGGTGCGGCAGGCCCTTCTGGCGGGTGATGCGCCCGACGAAGACGACGCTGGGCCGGTCCGGGTCCACCCCGTTGGCGCGCACGAGGTCGCGACCGTCCACCGGGGTCCACTCGGTGGCGTCGATGCCGTTGTGCACCACGTGCACGCGCTCGGGGTCCAGGGCCGGGTAGCTGCGCAGGATGTCCGCGCGCATCCCGGCGCTGACGGCGATGACGGCGGCGGCGGCCTCGAAGGCGGTGCGCTCGGCCCAGCTGGACAGGGCGTAGCCGCCGCCGAGCTGCTCGGCCTTCCACGGCCGCAGCGGCTCCAGGCTGTGGGCGGTGACCACGTGCGGCACCCCGTGCAGCAGGG
Source organism: Kineococcus sp. G2 (assembly GCF_037154035.1). Lineage (NCBI taxonomy): Bacteria > Bacillati > Actinomycetota > Actinomycetes > Kineosporiales > Kineosporiaceae > Kineococcus > Kineococcus sp. G2. The sequence continues at coordinate 7,704 of NZ_JBBBEM010000132.1, forward strand.
AGGCCAGGTGACCCGCGGTGTTGGCGTACCAGGTGTGCGAGTGCACCAGGTCCGCCCCGGCCGCACCGGCGGCCATGGGCAGGTCCACGCCCAGGGTGCGCAGCGCCGCGTTGGCGCCGGCCAGCTCGGCGGGCTCGCCGTAGGCGGTGACGCCCTCCTCCTCGCGCGGGGCGCCGAAGCAGCGCACGCGCACCTCCGGGCCGCCCTCGGCGGCGCGCAGGGCGCGCACCAGCTCGGCCACGTGCACGCCCGCACCGCCGTACACCTCCGGCGGGTACTCCTTCGTCAGCAGGTCCACGCGCATGTCCGCTCCTCGTCCTCGCAGCTCGTCCACCGCACCGCCGCGAAGGTCCCGCGGCGACGACGCGGGCGATCTCCGCCCGCGTCGCCCGGGCATCGTGGCGGTCGCGGGCCTATCGTGCCCCTCGTGGCTGCACCCAACGTCCTCGCGATCGTCCTCGCCGGCGGGGAGGGCAAGCGGCTCATGCCCCTCACCGCCGACCGGGCCAAGCCCGCGGTGCCCTTCGGCGGCACGTACCGGCTCATCGACTTCGCCCTGTCCAACCTCGTCAACGCCGGCTACCGCAAGATCGTCGTGCTGACGCAGTACAAGTCGCACAGCCTGGACCGGCACATCTCGCAGTCCTGGCGCATGTCGAACCTCTTCGGCAGCTACATCGCCTCCGTGCCGGCGCAGCAGCGCGTCGGCAAGCGCTGGTACCTCGGCAGCGCCGACGCGATCTACCAGTCGATGAACCTCATCCACGACGAGCGCCCGGACATCGTCGTGGTCGTCGGCGCCGACCACGTGTACCGGATGGACTTCTCCCAGATGGTCGACGCGCACGTCGCCTCCGGCGCCCCGTGCTCGGTGGCCGCGATCCGCCAGCCCATCTCGCTGGCCGACCAGTTCGGCGTCATCCAGACCGAGCCGGGCTCGAACCGGATCGCCCAGTTCCTGGAGAAGCCGAAGAACCCGCAGGGGCTGGCCGACTCCCCGCACGAGGTCCTCGCCTCGATGGGCAACTACGTCTTCGACGCCGACGCGCTCGTGGACGCGGTGACCCGCGACTCCGAGGAGGAGGACTCCAAGCACGACATGGGCGGCGACATCGTGCCCGACTTCGTCGAGCGCGGCCTGGCGAACGTGTACGACTTCAAGGACAACGAGGTGCCCGGCGCCACCGACCGCGACCGCGCGTACTGGCGGGACGTGGGGACGCTGGACTCCTACTTCGAGGCCCAGATGGACCTCATCTCGGTGCTGCCGGTGTTCAACCTCTACAACTACGAGTGGCCCATCATCGCCGCGCAGGACTTCTACCCGCCGGCGAAGTTCGTGCACGGCTGGCAGGGCACCTACGGGCACGCGGTCAACTCCATCATCTCCGCCGGCACGGTCGTCTCCGGCGCCCTGGTGGAGAAGTCGGTGGTCTCCCCGAAGGTGCGGCTGGACTCCTGGGCGCACGTGAGCGAGTCGGTCCTCATGGACAACGTGCAGGTGGGCCGGCACGCGGTGGTGCAGCGCGCCATCCTCGACAAGAACGTCGTGGTCCCCGACGACGCGCGCGTGGGCGTGGACCCCGAGGAGGACCGCGCCCGCGGCTTCACCGTCACCGAGTCCGGCATCACGGTCGTCGGCAAGGGGCAGACCGTCCCGCCCGCCTGACCCCCTCCCGCCCGGCGCGCCCCTGTCGCCGGGCGGGACGGGTGCGGCAGCATCCGTGCCATGACTTCCCCCGCACCCGCCGGCGACCGTCCGGTGCGCATCGGCGTCCAGCTGCAGCCCCAGCACGCCACCTACCCCGCGATCCGCGCCGCCGCAGCCCGCGCGGAGGAGATGGGGGTGGACGTGGCGTTCAACTGGGACCACTTCTACCCGCTGTACGGCGACCCGGACGGGCTGCACTTCGAGTGCTGGACGGTGCTCGCGGCGTGGGCGGAGGCCACCAGCCGCATCGAGATCGGTGCCCTGGTCACCTGCAACAGCTACCGCAACCCGGAGCTGCTGGCGGACATGGCCCGCACCGTGGACCACGTCTCCGCGCACGACACGGGCACCGGCCGCCTCATCCTCGGCATCGGCTCGGGCTGGTTCGAGAAGGACTACGACGAGTACGGCTACGAGTTCGGCACCGCCGGCGGGCGCCTGGACAAGCTGGCCGAGGACCTGCCGCGCATCGAGGCGCGCCTGGCGAAGCTGAACCCGCCCCCCACCCGGCACCTGCCCGTCCTCATCGGCGGCGGCGGGGAGAGGAAGACCCTGCGCATCGTGGCCCGGCACGCCGACATCTGGCACGGCTTCGGCGACGCGGAGACCATCGCCCGCAAGCACGAGGTCCTCGACGGGCACTGCGCCGCCCTCGGCCGCGACCCGGGTGAGATCGAGCGCTCCGCCGGCGTGGACGCCGCCGACAGCCCCGCCGACAAGGGCGAGGCGCTGCACGCGGTGGGCACCCGGCTGTTCACCATCGGCGTGGGCGGGCCGGACTTCGACCTGGCGCCGCTGGCGGACTGGCTGGCCTGGCGCGACGAGAAGAACGCCACCGGTTCCTGACCGGTAGCCTTCGGCGCGTGCCCGGAACCCTCGACGCCACGGCCCCGGTCCCCGCGCTCCCCACCGCCCCGGCCCTGCTGGTCACGGTCACCGGCGCGGACCGCCCGGGGGTGACGTCGGCGCTGTTCACCGCCCTGGCGGGCACGGACGCGGAGGTCCTCGACGTCGAGCAGGTCGTCGTCGGCGGGGTGCTGACCCTGGCGGTGCTCGTGGGCACCGGGCAGCCGGCGGCCGTCACCTCGGCCCTGGCCGGCTGGGGCGCACCGCTCGGGCTGGACGTGACCTGCACGGTGCGCGAGCCCGTGCCGCCGCGGGTGCGACCGCGCCGGCTGCACGTGACGCTGCTGGGCGCCCCGCTGCGGCCGGCCGCGATCGCCCGCACCACCGCGGTGCTCGCCGAGCGCGGCGCCAACGTCGACCGGGTGCGGCGCATGTCGGCCACCCCGGTGACCAGCGTGGAGTTCGACGTGTCGGTGGACGCCTGCGCCGAGGAGGTCCTGGACCTGCGCCGCGCCCTGGCGGTGGAGGCGGCCCGGCACGGCCTGGACGCGGCGGTCTCCCCCGGTGGCCTGGCGCGGCTGGGCCGTCGCCTGGTCGTCATGGACGTGGACTCCACGCTGATCCGCCAGGAGGTCATCGAGCTGCTGGCCGCGCACGCCGGCCGCGAGGCGGAGGTGGCCGCGGTCACCGAGCGCGCCATGCGCGGGGAGATCGACTTCGCCGCCTCGCTGCGCGAGCGGGTCGCCTGCCTGGAGGGGCTGGACGTGTCCGTCGTGGAGCGGGTGCGCGAGGCGGTGGTGCTCACCCCCGGTGCGCGCACCCTGTGCCGCACCCTGCACCGCCTCGGCTTCACCCTGGCCCTGGTCTCCGGCGGGTTCCTCGAGGTCGTCGGGCCGCTGGCCGCCGAGCTGGGCATCGCGCACGTGCGCGCGAACCGGCTGCAGGTGGTGCACGGCCGCTTCACCGGCCGCCTGCTGGGCCCGGTGGTGGACCGCGCCGCCAAGGCGACCGCGCTGCGGGAGTTCGCCGCCGCGGAGGGCCTGCCGCTGCACCGCACCGTGGCGATCGGCGACGGCGCCAACGACCTGGACATGATCGGCGCGGCCGGGCTCGGCATCGCCTTCAACGCCAAGCCCGTGGTGCGCGAGCAGGCCGACGCGGCGCTGAACGTGCCCTACCTGGACGCGGTGCTGCCGCTGCTGGGCATCACCCGCGAGGACGTCGAGGACGCCGACCTGGCCGACGAGCTGCTGGCCGAGCGGGTGCCGGCCGGCCGCTGAGCGCGACCGGCCGGCGCGGGCCGGGTGTCAGCCGTTGCGGCTGGCCCAGGTGGCCAGGGCCACCAGCGCGACGACGACGAGGAGCATCGCGGCGGCCACCGCCAGCAGGCGGCGGCCGGCGGAGGGCGGGGGCTCGGGCGCCACGCGCGCTCAGGACCCCATGGCGTGGAAACCGCCGTCGACGTGGATCATCTCGCCGGTGGTGGCGGGGAACCAGTCGGACATCAGGGCCAGGGCCGCGCGCGCCGGCGGCTCGGTGTTCGTCACGTCCCAGCCCAGCGGGGAGCGCTCGCCCCAGGTGCCCTCGAGGGTCTCGAAACCGGGGATGGAGGTGGCCGCGGTGGTGCGCAGCGGGCCGGCGGAGACCACGTTGACGCGCACCCCCTTCGGGCCGAGGTCGCGCGCCAGGTACCGGGCGGTGGACTCGAACGCGGCCTTGGCCACGCCCATCCAGTCGTAGACCGGCCACGCCACGCGCGCGTCGAAGGTCAGGCCCACGACGGAGCCGCCGTTCGCCATGAGCGGCAGCGCGGCCACCGACAGCGACTTCAGCGAGTACGCCGAGATCTGCACCGCCGTGGCCACGTCGGACCAGGCGGTGTTCAGGAAGTTGCCGCCCATGGCCTCCTTGGGCGCGAAGCCGATGGAGTGCAGCACCCCGTCGAGGCCGTCGACGTGCTCGCGCACGCGGCCCTCCAGCGCCGCGAGGTCCTCCTCGCTGGTGACGTCGAGCTCGATCACCGGTGCGGGCTCCGGCAGCCGCTTGGCGATCGTGGAGGTGATCTTCATCTGGCGCCCGAAGGACGACAGCACCACCTCGGCGCCCTCCTCCTGCGCCACGCGCGCGACCGCGAACGCGATCGAGCGGTCGGTGAGCACTCCGGTGACGAGCAGCCGCTTGCCGTCCAGCAGACCCATGGGGTTCCTCTCAGTCCTTCGGTCGGTGTCAGTGGCCCATGCCGAGGCCGCCGTCGACGGGCAGCACCGCGCCGTTGACGTAGCCGGCGTCGGCGAGGAAGAGCACGGCCTGCGCCACGTCGTCGACCGCGCCGAAGCGGCCGGCGGGGATGCGGCCCCGGTAGTCGGCGGCGGTGGCCTCGGGCAGCGCGCGGGTCATGTCGGTGTCGATGAACCCGGGCGCGACCACGTTGGCGGTGATGCCGCGCCCGCCGAGCTCGCGGGCGATGGAGCGGGCCAGGCCCACCATGCCGGACTTGCTGGCCGCGTAGTTCGTCTGCCCCGGGGAGCCGTACAGGCCCACGACGCTGGAGACGAAGACGATGCGGCCGCGCTTGGCGCGCACCATGCCGCGCACGGCGCGGCGCGCGCAGCGCCACGCGCCGGCGAGGTTGGTGTCCACCACGGCGTCGAAGTCGTCGTCGCCCATGCGCATCAGCAGCTGGTCGCGGGTGACGCCGGCGTTGGCGACGAGGACCTCCACGGGCCCGTGCGCGGCCTCCACCTCGGCGAACGCGGCGTCCAGGGACGCCCCGTCGGTGACGTCGGCGCGCACCCCGAGCAGCCCCTCGGGCGCCTCGCCGGAGCGGTGCGTGACCGCGACGCGGTCACCGCGGGCGGCGAAGGCGCGGGCGACGGCCAGGCCGATGCCGCGGTTGCCGCCGGTGACCAGCACGCTGCGCGGTGCGGCCGGGGCGGCACCGGCCGGGGTCTGGGGCGTCGGGTCGGTCGTGGCGTCGGGCACGGGGAGGAAAGCTAACGCATCCCCGCCGCCGGGCGGCCGCCGCCCGCGCCCGGCCCGCGCCCCCGGGCACGTGTCGGACCCACCGCTTACCGTGGACGGCGTGCCTTCGCACCCCACCCCCACCGGCGGGCGCACCGCTGACGCGGAACCGCCCGGTGTCTACCGGATCACCGCCGCTCCCACCGCCCACACCGACGACCTCGGCGTGCGCTACCGCAAGTACGTCGTCTCGATGCTCGTGCGCACGGCCTGCTTCGTGCTGTTCGTGGTGATCGACCACTGGACGCGCTGGTTCTTCGTGGCCGGCGCGGTCTTCCTGCCGTACGTGGCCGTCGTGCTCGCCAACGCCGGCCGGGAGTCCAAGGGCCCGCCGCCGGAGTCCTTCTCCGTGCCGGCGGCCCCCGTGCACGAGCTGCCGGCGCTGGAGGCGCGCATCACCTCGGTGCGCTCGCCCGGCGAGGACGGCGGCACCCCGCACGAGCGGGACGGGCGGGCCTCCTGACGAGCGCGCCCGTCACCGCGGCGGCGTCGCCCGGCGCACCGGGGCGGTGCGAGACTGGCGCCGTGGACACTCCAGCCGTCCCGGCGGGGCCGCACGCGCGCGGCACCGCCGGCGAACCGGGGCACGAACCGCCGTCCGACCTGGTGTGCAGCGCCCGCGGCTGCACCTCCTCCGCCGACTTCGGCCTGCTGTGGAACAACCCCAGCCTGCACACGCCCGAGCGGCGCAAGACCTGGTTGGCGTGCGAGCAGCACCGTGAGCACCTGGCGCGCTTCCTCGGCGCCCGCGGCTTCCTGCGGGAGGTCGTCGGGGTGGACGCGCTGCCCTCGTGAGCGGCACCGCGCAGGCGGGCGGCGGCGACCGCGCGGCGGCCGCTGGCCCGCGCGGGGTGCTGGGCCTGCTGCGCGAGCCGGGCTGGCGCCGCGGCCTGGCCCTGGCCGTCGCCGTGGCCGTGGCGTGCCTGCTGCTGGGCCAGTGGCAGTGGCACCGCCGCCAGGCGCGGCTGGCCGCCAACGCCCCCCTGGTGCAGAACTACGACGACGCACCGGTGGCCCTGGACTCGGTCCTGCCGGGCGGTGCGCCGCTGGCCGCGCGGGACGCGTGGACGCCGGTGCGCGTGAGCGGCACCTACGACGCGGACGCGACCGTGCTGGCGCGCAACCGGCAGCAGGGGCGGTCGGTGGGCTACGACGTCCTGGTACCGCTGGTCCTGGACGACGGCACCGCGCTGCTGGTGGACCGCGGCTGGGTGCCGGCCGGCAGCAGCAGCCGAGCGCCGGACGCCGTGCCGGCGCCCCCGGGCGGTGAGGTCACGGTGACGGCGCACGTGCGCCCCTGGGAGCCCGAGCGCGCGGGCACGGTGCCCGAGGGGCAGGTGGTCTCCATCGCGGCCGGTCCGGTGGCGCGCGCCGCCGCGGCGGCCGGTGCTGCTCCCGCGCTGCGCGACGCCTTCGCGGTGCTGGTCGAGGAGGAGCCGGCCCCTGCGCGGGCTCCCGCCGCCCCGGAGCGCCCCGAGGTCGACGAGGGGCCGCACCTGGCGTACACGGTGCAGTGGTACGGCTTCGCCCTGACGGCCCTGGTCGTCTGGGTGGTCGCCGGGCGCCGGGAGCTGCAGGCGCGCGCGGTGCCCGTGGACGCACCGGCAGCGGTGGGCGGGGCGCCCGGGTCCGGTGCCGCCGAGCCCTCCGGCGCCGGCCCGTCGGCGGTCGGCACCCCGCGTGCGGCGGCACCGCGACGCGCGGTGCGCGGTGCGCGGCGGGCGCGGCCCGGCAGCGACGAGGAGGCCGAGGACCTGGCGGTCGCGCAGGCGGTGGAGGGTGCGCACCCACCGCGCTGACCGGCTGCCGCACCACCCCACCGGGCTACCGGAGTGATGCTGCGTGTATCACCTGCCACTCTGCGCAACAATGTGTTCATGGACCTTGGCCTGAGCGACCGCGTGTACATCGTCTCCGGCGCCTCGACCGGCCTGGGGCGCTCGTGCGCGCAGCTGCTGGCCGACGAGGGCGCCCTGCTGGTGCTGTCCGCCGCCGACCGCGAGGAGCTGGCCGCGGCCGCGGCGACCATCGGGTCGCCGGAGCGGATGCTGCTGGTGCCCGGCGACATCTCGGAGCCCGGCACCGAGACGCGCCTGGTCGCGGCCGCCAACGCGCGCTTCGGTCGGCTGGACGGTGCGGTCGTCTCCTGCGGCGCCGCCCCGACGTCCTCGGTCCTGGAGGCCTCGGACGCGTCGTGGCGCGAGTCGTTCGAGACGAGCGTGCTGGGCCCGCTGCGCCTGGCGCGCTCCGTCGCCAAGGCCGCCACGGGCGAGGGGGCCTCGCTGGTGATGCTGCTGACGAGCACCGTGCGCAGCCCCGACCAGCAGGCCGGGGTCGCCAACGGCCTGCGGCCCGGGCTGGCCATGGCCGCCAAGGCGCTGGCCGACGAGCTGGGCCCGCGCGGCATCCGCATCAACAACGTGCTCGTCGGGCGCGTCGAGGCCGACCCGCCGCTGGAGTTCGAGGAGCCGGTCGTCCTGGACGGCGACGGGCTGGAGGCCATCCCCCTGCGCCGCGCTGGACTGCCGGACGAGTTCGCCCGCGCCGCGGTGTTCCTGCTCTCGCCGGCGGCGTCCTACGTCAGCGGGGCCTCGCTGACCGTGGACGGGGGTGCCGACCGCTCGCTGTGAGCGGTCGGCACTCCCACCCGCGGCCCCTCGCCAGGCCCCTCCGGTGGGCTCCCCCGGGCAGCTCGCCCCGGGGGAGCCGCCTCAGCTGGCTCGCTGCTCCGGCTGGGGTTGGGGCTGCTCCTTGGCACGCCCCCGGGTGGCTCCGCCCCTGCTGCGCAGCGACACGTCGCTCTCGCTCAGCAGCCGGTGCACGAAGCCGTACGAGCGGCCGGTCTCCTCCGCCAGCGCCCGGATGCTCTTTCCCTCCGCGTAGCCCTTCGACAGCTCCTCGGCGAGCTGCGCACGTTCCGCTCCGCTCAACCGGGATCCCCGCTTGACCGCCTCGGTCACACCGACCTCCTCCACGTCGTCGCCGCCGCCCACCATGGTCACCACCCGCGGCGGGATCGGCCACTCGAACGCGGCGGAGCGGCGCCGGGAGCGGGTCAGGCCAGCGAGACCAGCTCCGCGTAGGAGGCGTTCCACAGGTCCTCCACGCCGTCGGGCAGCAGCACGACCCGCTCGGGGTCCAGCGCCTCCACGGCCCCCTCGTCGTGGGTCACGAGCACCACCGCACCCTCGTAGTGCCGCAGCGCGTCGAGGATCTCCGCGCGGCTGGCGGGGTCGAGGTTGTTCGTCGGCTCGTCCAGCAGCAGCACGTTGGCGCTGGAGACGACGAGCGTGGCCAGCGCCAGACGCGTCTTCTCCCCGCCGGAGAGCACCCCGGCGGGCTTGTCGACGTCGTCGCCGGAGAAGAGGAACGACCCCAGCACCGTGCGCACCCGGGTGTCGTCCAGGTCCGGGGCGGCCGAGCGCATGTTCTCCAGCACCGTGCGCCCGGTGTCGAGCGTCTCGTGCTCCTGCGCGTAGTAGCCGATCTTCAGGCCGTGGCCGGGCACGACGCGCCCGGAGTCGGGGCGCTCCACGCCGCCGAGCATGCGCAGCAGCGTCGTCTTGCCGGCGCCGTTCAGGCCCAGGACGACCACGCGGCTGCCCCGGTCGATGGCCAGGTCGACGGAGGTGAAGATCTCCAGCGACCCGTACGACTTCGACAGCCCCTCGGCCATCAGCGGGGTCTTGCCGCAGGGTGCCGGCTGGGGGAAGCGCAGCTTGGCCACCTTGTCCTGGACGCGGACCTCCTCCAGCCCGCCCAGCAGCCGCTCGGCCCGCTTGGCCATGTTCTGCGCCGCGACCGCCTTGGTGGCCTTCGCGCGCATCTTGTCAGCCTGCGCCAGCAGCGTGCCGGCCTTCTTCTCGGCGTTGGCGCGCTCGCGGCGCCGGCGCTGCTCGTCGGTGTCGCGCTGCTTGAGGTAGTTCTTCCACCCGACGTTGTAGACGTCGATCGTGGCGCGGTTGGCGTCCAGGTGGAACACCCGGTTGACCACGACCTCCAGCAGCTCCACGTCGTGGCTGATGACGATGAGGCCGCCGGCGTAGCTGCGCAGGTGCTCGCGCAGCCAGGCGATGGAGTCCGCGTCCAGGTGGTTGGTCGGCTCGTCCAGCAGCAGCGTCTCGCTGGCGGAGAACAGGATGCGCGCCAGCTCCACGCGGCGGCGCTGACCGCCGGAGAGCGTCTTCAGCGGCTGCGTCAGGACCCGCTCGGGCAGGTTGAGGTTCGCGCAGATGCGCGCCGCCTCGCTCTCGGCGGTGTAGCCGCCCATGGCGACGAAGCGGGCGTCGAGCTTGGCGTAGCGGTCCATCGCGCGGTCGCGGACCTTCGCGTCGTCGCTGGCCATCTCCTGCTCGGCCCGGCGCAGCCGGGCGACGACGTCGTCCAGGCCGCGCGCCGACAGGATGCGGTCGCGCGCGAGCATCTCCGGGTCACCGGCGCGGGGGTCCTGCGGCAGGTACCCGATCTCCCCGGACCGGCTCACCGTGCCGGCGGCCGGCTGCCCCTCCCCGGCCAGGACCTTGGTCAGGGTGGTCTTGCCGGCGCCGTTGCGCCCGACCAGGCCGATGCGGTCGCCGGCGGCGACGCGGAAGGTGACCGACTCCATGAGGAGCCGGGCTCCGGCACGCAGTTCGAGGTCGGTGGCGACGATCACGGAGGGCAGCTCTCAACGCGGGAGGAGTCGGGGGACGCACCCATCGTAGGGCGTGCACGGGCCCGCTCCCCCCGGGCGGCGCAGCCCCGCTCGGCGGCCCCGCCGCCGGGGCGGTCCGCTACCGTCCTGCCGTGCCCTCGCCCCTCCGCCGCTCGCCGCTGCGCACCACCGCACCCGCCGCCGACGGCGTGCGCCGCCCCGCCGGGCGCACCGGCGACCTCGCCCTCGTGGCGGTCTTCGCCGCCCTGGTCGCCGCGCTGGCGCTGACGCCGGCGCTGCCCACCGGGCCGGTGGGGGTGCCGATCACCCTCCAGACGCTGGGGCTGATGCTGTGCGGGGCGGTGCTGGGCCCGTGGCGCGGCGCGCTGGCGGCGCTGGTGTACCTGCTGATGGGCCTGGCCGGGCTGCCGGTGTTCGCCGGCGGCGCCGCGGGCCTGGCGGTGCTGGCCGGCCCCAGCGCCGGCTTCCTGCTCGCCTACCCGGCCGGGGCGCTGGTCACCGGCGCCCTGGCGCGGGCGGGCGCGCGCCGCGGCGCAGCGGTGCTCGGCGCCGCCGCCGGGTGCCTGCTGGGCGGCATCGCCGTGGTCTACGCGGGCGGCGTCCCCGGCATGGCGCTGGCCGGCGGGCTGAGCCCGGCCGAGGCCGCCTGGGCGTCGCTGCGCTACGTGCCCGGCGACCTGGTCAAGCTCGTGGTGGCCGTCGTGGTGGCCGCCGCGGTGCACCGCGCCTCGCCGCGGCTGCTGCTGGGCCGCTGAGCACCGGCCGCCGCCCGGCACCCGCCGCGGGCAGGTCGCGGTGATCCGCCTGGTGGAGGCGGAGGTGCGCGCCGGCGAGCGGGTCGTGCTGCACCCGCTGAGCGTGGAGCTCACCGAGCCGTCGGTGGCGCTGGTGGGCCCCAACGGCTCCGGCAAGTCCACCCTGCTGCGGCTGCTCAACGGCCTGGTGCTGCCCTCCGCGGGCACCGTGGAGGTCGACGGCCTGCAGCCCGAGCACGCCCTGGCGGCGGTGCGGCGCCGGGTGGGGTTCGTCTTCCCCGACCCGGACGCGCAGGTGGTCATGCCCACGCCCCTGGAGGACGTGGTGCTCTCGCTGCGCCGGGCCGGCGTGCCCCGCCGCGAGCGCGAGGCGCTGGCGCGCCGGCTGCTGGCCGAGCAGGGCCTGGCCGAGGGCGCCGACGCGGAGGTGCGGCGGCTGTCCTCCGGGCAGCGGCAGCTGCTGGCCCTGACGGCGGTGCTGGCCACCGGGCCGGCGGTGCTGGCCTGCGACGAGCCCACCACCCTGCTGGACCTGCGCAACGCCCGCCGGGTGGCCGAGGTCCTGCTGCGCTCGAGCGCGCAGCTGGTCGTGGCCACCCACGACCTCGACCTGGCGGCGCGCACCCGGCGGGCGCTGTGGCTGGACGGCGGGCGCCTGGTCGCCGACGGCCCGGCCGCGGACGTCGTGGCCGCCTACCGGGCGGGCGCGTGAGGTGGCGCCGCCCGCGGCGGCGCGGGCTGCCGGTGGACCCGCCGCTGCTGGGGCGGCTGCAGCCGGGCACCTCCTGGCTGCACCGCGCCGGTGCGGGCGCCAAGCTGGTGGCCCTGGCCGGTGCGGGGCTGGGTGCGGGGCTGCTGCGCTGGGCGATGCCGCCGGTCCCGGGCGCCCTGGCCCTGGTGGGGCTGTGCGCGGTGGTGGGCGCGCTCGCGCTGAGCGCCGGGCTGCGCGTGCGCTACCTGATCGCCCAGCTGCGCTCACTGGCGTGGGTGCTGGTGGCGCTGGGGGCGTTCCAGCTGTGGGCGCAGGGCCCGGCGCGCGCCGCTGCGGTGCTGGCGGCCCTGGTGGCCTGCCTGTGGGCGGCGGCGGCGGTGACCGCCACCACCCCGGTGCCGTTGCTGCTGGACGCGCTCGCCGCCGCGGCCCGGCCGCTGCGGCGACTGGGGGTGCCCCCGGAGCAGGTGGCGCTGACGTTCACCGTGGCGGTGGCCGCGGTGCCGGTCGTGGGGCGGCTGCTGGGCCAGGCGCGCGAGGCCGCCGCCGCGCGCGGGCTGCAGCGCGACCCGCGGGCGGTGCTGGTGCCGGCGGTGGTGCGCACGGTCGCCCACGCCGAGGCGGTCGCCGAGGCGCTGGCGGCACGCGGGCTGGAGCACGGCGCGGACGAGGCGCGGGAGGACGAGGCACCGGCTGAGGAGCGCGGACGCGAGCCGGGGCCGTCCGCTGCTGCGGACGGCCCCGGCTGGCGGGTGCTGCGGTCCAGACGCTGAGGCGCCGGACGTCGGGGCGGCTCAGGCGCCGACGTGGCTCAGGAGCCGTGGCTCAGACGTTGAAGCCCAGGGCCCGCAGCTGCTCGCGCCCGTCGTCGGTGATCTTCTCCGGGCCCCACGGCGGCATCCACACCCAGTTGATGCGGTGCCCGGCGACCACGTCCACGAGCGCCTGCTCCGTCTGGTCCTCGATGACGTCGGTCAGCGGGCAGGCCGCGCTGGTCAGCGTCATGTCGATGGTGGCCACGTTGTCCTCGGAGACGGACAGGCCGTAGATCAGGCCGAGGTCGACGACGTTGATCCCCAGCTCGGGGTCCACGACGTCGCGCAGGGCCTCCTCCACCTCCTCCACGGGGGTGGGGGTCGGGCCCGCCGCGGCGGGAGCGCTCGCCCCGGTGCTCTCGGTGCTCGGGGTGCTCTCGGTGGTGGTGTCGCTCACGACGACCTCCGGGGTCTCAGGCGCGGGTGAGGAAACGGTCGTAGCCGGTCTCCTCGAGGGAGTCGGCGAGCTCGGGGCCGCCCTGCTCGGCGACGCGGCCGTCGACGAAGACGTGGACGAACTGCGGCTTGATGTACCGCAGGATCCGCGTGTAGTGCGTGATCAGCAGCACGCCGGGGCCGGTGCTCGCCAGGGCGCGGTTGACGCCCTCGGAGACGACCTTCAGCGCGTCGACGTCGAGGCCGGAGTCGGTCTCGTCGAGGATCGCGAACTTCGGCTTGAGGAGCTCCATCTGCAGGATCTCGTGGCGCTTCTTCTCGCCGCCGGAGAAGTGCTCGTTGACGTTGCGCTCGGCGAAGGTGGGGTCCATCTTCAGGTCGTCCATCGCCTGCTTGACGTCCTTGACCCAGGTGCGCAGCTTCGGCGCCTCGCCGTCGATGGCGGTCTTGGCGGTGCGCAGGAAGTTCGACACCGTCACGCCCGGCACCTCGACGGGGTACTGCATGGCGAGGAACAGCCCGGCGCGGGCGCGCTCGTCGACGCTCATCGCCAGGACGTCCTCGCCGTCCAGCGTCACCGTGCCGCCGGTGACGGTGTACTTGGGGTGGCCGGCGATGGAGTAGGCCAGGGTGGACTTGCCGGACCCGTTCGGGCCCATGACCGCGTGCACCTCGCCCGACTTCAGGGTGAGGTCGACACCGCGGAGGATCTCCTTGGTGCCGCCGTCGGCCTCGTCGACCGTGACGTGCAGGTCGCGGATCTCCAGCGTGGGCATCAGTTCTCCTCGGTGCTGCTCGTGCCGGCCAGGGCGGTGGCGGCGAGCTCGGTCTCGATCGTGGTCATGAGGCGCTCGGATATCTCCGGCACGCCGATGCGCTCGACGATGCCGGCGAAGAAGCCGCGCACCACCAGCCGGCGGGCCTCGTCCTCGGGGATGCCGCGCGCCTGCAGGTAGAACAGCTGCTCGTCGTCGAAGCGGCCGGTCGCCGAGGCGTGGCCCGCCCCGACGATCTCGCCGGTCTCGATCTCCAGGTTCGGCACCGAGTCGGCGCGGGCGCCGTCGGTGAGGACGAGGTTGCGGTTGAGCTCGTAGGTCTCGGTGGCCTCGGCGGCGGCGCGGATGAGGACGTCGCCGATCCACACCGCGTGCGCGTCGTCGCCCTGCAGGGCGCCCTTGTACTCCACGTAGCTCTTGCAGTTCGTGGCCTCGTGGTCCACGAACAGGCGGTGCTCCAGGTGCTGGCCGGCGTCGGCGAAGTACACGCCCAGGGCCTGCGCGTCGCCGCCGGGGGCGGCGTAGCGCACGTTGGTGGACACCCGCACCGCCTTGCCGCCGAGGCTGACGGCGATGTGCCGCACCCGGGCGTCGCGACCGACGAGGACGTCGTGCTGGCCGACGTGCACGGCGTCGGCGTCCCACTCCTGCAGGGTCACCACCGTCAGGTCGGCACCGTCGCCGGCGCGCACCTCCACGCCGCCGCGGTGGGCGCCGGAGCCGGTGTGCGCCAGGACGACGAGCGCCCTGGAGTGGCGCCCGGCCTCGACGACCAGGTGCCCGGAGGTGGTGGTGCCGGCGGTGCCGCGCACCGTCACGAGCACGGGGGCGTCCAGCTCGGCCTCGGCGGGCACGGAGACCAGGTGCGCCTCGGTGGTGGCCGCCCACCCGGCGGCCGCGGCCCGGTCGCCGGGGGTGAACGCCGTGCCGGCGCCCACCTCCTGCAGCGTGCCGCTGCGGTGCACCACCGCGTCGGGGGCGGTGACCTCGACGTCGGCGGAGCCGGCCGGGCCGGTCTCGAAGAGGGGGGCGAACTCGCGCAGCGGCGAGAACTTCCACTCCTCCTCGCGGCCGGTGGGCACCTCGAAGTCGGCGACGTCGAAGGACGTCACGCGCTCGGCGCGGCTGGCGTCGGGCACGACGCCGCCGCCGTGGCTGTGGGCCCGGGCGGTGTTGGCGGGCGAGCCCGCCGCCGGGTCGGTGGTCGTCTCGTCGACGGCGGTCATCAGCCGACGGCCCCTTCCATCTGCAGCTCGATCAGGCGGTTCAGTTCCAGCGCGTACTCCATGGGCAGCTCGCGCGCGACGGGCTCGATGAAACCACGGACGATCATGGCCATCGCCTCGTCCTCGGCCATGCCGCGGCTCATGAGGTAGAAGAGCTGGTCGTCGCTCACCTTGGAGACGGTCGCCTCGTGCCCCATGACGACGTCGTCCTCGCGGATGTCGTTGTAGGGGTAGGTGTCCGAGCGCGAGATCGTGTCCACCAGCAGGGCGTCGCAGCGCACCGTGGAGGCCGAGTGGTGCGCACCCTCCAGGACCTGGATCAGGCCGCGGTAGGAGGTGCGCCCGCCGCCGCGGGCGATGGACTTGGAGACGATCGAGCTGGCGGTGTGCGGCGCGGCGTGCACCATCTTGGCGCCGGCGTCCTGGTGCTGGCCCTCGCCGGCCATCGCGATGGACAGCGTCTCGCCCTTGGCGTGCTCGCCCATCAGGTAGACCGCGGGGTACTTCATCGTCACCTTGGAGCCGATGTTGCCGTCGATCCACTCCATGGTGGCGCCCTCGGCCGCCGTGGCGCGCTTGGTCACCAGGTTGTAGACGTTGTTCGACCAGTTCTGGATGGTCGTGTACCGCACGCGGGCGTTCTTCTTCACGACGATCTCGACGACCGCGGAGTGCAGCGAGTCGGACTGGTAGATCGGTGCGGTGCAGCCCTCGACGTAGTGCACGTACGAGCCCTCGTCCGCGATGATCAGCGTCCGCTCGAACTGGCCCATGTTCTCGGTGTTGATCCGGAAGTAGGCCTGCAGCGGGATGTCCACGTGCACGCCCGGCGGCACGTAGATGAAGGAGCCGCCCGACCACACCGCGCTGTTCAGCGAGGCGAACTTGTTGTCGCCGACGGGGATGACGGAGCCGAAGTACTCCTTGAAGAGCTCCTCGTGCTCGCGCAGGCCGGTGTCGGTGTCGACGAAGACGACACCCTTCTCCTCCAGGTCCTCGCGGATCTGGTGGTAGACGACCTCGGACTCGTACTGGGCCGCGACACCGGCGATGAGCCGCTGCTTCTCGGCCTCGGGGATGCCCAGGCGGTCGTAGGTGTTCTTGATGTCCTCGGGCAGCTCGTCCCAGCTGGTGGCCTGCTTCTCCGTCGACCGGACGAAGTACTTGATGTTCTGGAAGTCGATGCCGGTGAGGTCCGAGCCCCAGTTCGGCATGGGCTTGCGGTCGAACATCTTCAGCGCCTTCAGGCGCAGCGCGAGCATCCACTCGGGCTCGCCCTTCTTCGCCGAGATGTCGCGCACGACCTCCTCGGACAGCCCGCGGCGGGCGGTCGCCCCCGCGCTGTCGGAGTCGGCCCAGCCGTAGCGGTACTTGCCCAGACCCTCCAGCTCGGGGGGGCCGGCCAGCTCCTGCGTGGTGTCGGACACGGTGTCGGTCACGGTCGTCGTCCTTCCGTCGGCGTCCGGTTCCCCGCGGCGGGGGCGGCGGTGCGGTTCTGCGGTTCGTGCGGCCGCGCGAGCGGGCCGTCGCCCGGCTCGTGCGGCACGTAGGTGGTGCACACGTGGTCGCCGTGCGCGAGCGTGGCCAGGCGCTGCACCCGGGTGCCCAGCACGCGCTCGAAGGCGCGCCGCTCGGCCTCGCACAGCTCCGGGAACGCCTCGGCGACCCGACGCACGGGGCAGTGCCCCTGGCACAACTGGGTCCCCTCGGCCGCTGTTCCGCGGCCGACGGGGCGGGCGGAGGCGGAGTGGCCCTGCACGGCCAGGGCCGCGGCCAGGGCGCGCACCCGCTCCGGCACGGGGACGGCGGGGTCGACGGAGGCGGCCAGCCGCTCGCCCAGCGCCGCGAAGCGCTGCTCGGCGAAGCCCGCCACCGCGTCCGGGCCCTGGACCGCGGCCAGGTGCGCCAGCGCGGCCACCGCCAGCTCGTCGTAGCCGGAGGTCATCGCGTCGTGGCCGGCGCTGGAGACGACGAACTCGCGGGCCGGACGCCCGCGGCCGCGGCGGCGACCGGGGGCGGGTTCGCGCGCCTCCAGGACGCCCTCGGCGACCATCGCGTCCAGGTGGCGGCGCACGGCGGCACCGGTCAGCCCGAGCAGCTCGGCGATGCGGGCGGCGCTGACGGGGCCGAGCTCGGCCACGGCGGCGTGCACGCGGGTGCGCGTGCGCAGCTCCGCGGCGTTCGGCTCACCCCCGGCGGTCTCGCCCCGAGGTGAGGTGATCCTCACCAATTCCACAACACCCATGTTACCTAATTCGTCTCCACTGTCGGAACCGGGGGCCCCGGCGGGGAGGTGAGGCGGGACACAGCCGCGGCGGACCGCGGCTACTACCGCGGCTCGTAGACTCGTGCCCCGTGGCCGTCGCCTCCCCCGAACCCCCCGCCCCCGCACCGGGCGACGCCGCGGCCCCCGCGGTCGAGGCGCGCGGGCTGCGCAAGAGCTTCGGCGGCACCGCCGTCCTGGACGGGCTGAGCTTCACCGCTCACCGCGGCCGCGTCACCGCGCTGCTCGGCCCCAACGGCGCCGGCAAGACGACCACCGTGGCCTGCTGCGAGGGGCTGCGGCGGGTGGACTCCGGCACCCTGCGCGTGCTGGGCCGGGACCCCGCCACCGACGGCGCCGCCCTGCGCCCGCGCGTCGGCGTGGTCCTGCAGGACGGCGGTCTGCCCACCGGCGTCGGCGCGCTGGAGGTGCTGCGCCACGTCGCCGGCCTGCACAGCGACCCGCTGCCCGTGGGAGCGCTCGCCGAGCGCCTCGGGCTGGCGTCCTTCGCCCGGACCCGCGTGCGGCGCCTGTCCGGCGGTCAGCGCCAGCGCCTCGCCCTCGCCTGCGCCCTCGTGGGGCGACCGGAGCTGCTCTTCCTCGACGAGCCCAGCGCCGGGCTCGACCCGCAGGCCCGGCTGGCGGTCTGGGAGGTGGTGCGCGAGGCGCGCGACGCCGGTGTCGCGGTGCTGCTGACCACCCACCTGATGGAGGAGGCCGAGCGGCTGGCGGACGAGGTCGTCGTCGTCGACCACGGGCGCGTCGTGGCCTCCGGCTCCCCCGCCGAGCTGACCCGCGGCACCGCCGCCCTGACGTTCACCGCACCCACCGGCCTGCCCACCGCCTCCCTGACCGCCGCCCTGCCCGCCGGGGCGGTGGTGGCCGAGACCGAGCCGGGCCGCTACGCCGTCACCGGCGTGCCCGCCGACCCGCGCACCGCCGCCACCGTCTCCTCCTGGTGCGCCACCCACGACGTGCTCCCCCAGGGCCTGGGGGCCGCGCGCCGTACCCTCGAGGACGTGTTCCTCGACCTCACCGGCCGGACCCTGCGGTGAACGGCGCGCGCGTGGCCGCCTCCGGCGCACCGACCGGCGCCGGCGCCCCCCGCCCCGCGCTGGACCTGGCCCCCCGCGGCACCGCCGCTCCCTTCCTGCGCCGCACCCTGCGCCAGGCGGGTCTGGAGACCCGCGTCGCCCTGCGCAACGGCGAGCAGCTCCTGCTCACCCTCGTGCTGCCGGTGATCGTCCTGGTGGCCGCCGCGCGCACCACCTCCGTCGACCTCGGCCGGGGCGACCGGCCGTCCCTGGCGCTGGCCGGGGTGCTGGCCGTCGCCGTCGTCTCCACCGCGTTCACCGGCCAGGCCATCGCCACCGGCTTCGACCGCCGCAACGGCGTGCTGCGCCTGCTGGCGACCAGCCCGCTGGGCCGCACGGGGCTGCTGGCCGGCAAGGCCGGGGCCGTCGCCGCGCTCGTGGGCGTCCAGGTCGTCGTGCTGTGCGCCGTCGCCGTCGCCTGCGGCTGGCGGCCGGACCCGCTCGGCCTGCTCGCGGCGCTGCCCGCCCTCGTGCTCGGCTGCGCCGCCTTCACGGCGCTCGCGCTGCTGCTGGCGGGCACCGTGCGCGCCGAGGCCACCCTGGCCGCCGCCAACTTCGTGTGGGTGCTGCTGCTGGCCGGGGGCGGCCTGGTGCTGCCCTCACCGGTGCCGGCGCTGACCTCCGCGCTGCCGTCCGGGGCCCTGGGCACCGCCCTGCGCAGCGCCCTCACCGAGCACGCGGTGGCCGCCGGCCCGCTGCTCGTCCTCCTCGCGTGGGCGGTCGCCGCCGCCGCCGCGTCCGCCCGATGGTTCTCCTGGGAGTAGTGAGCACGTGGGACTGACCTCCGCCCCCGCAGGCGTGGACACCCGGACCGGCGCACCCGCGCGCGCGCTCGGCACGTGGGGTGGCCTCGTGCTGCTGCTGAACGTGCTCGGCGAGTGCCTCATCGTCGTCACCGGCGGCGTGGTGCGCCTGACCGGTTCCGGCCTGGGCTGCCCCACCTGGCCCGAGTGCGTGCCCGGCTCCTACACCCCCGTGGTGGTGCAGGCGGAGGGCTACCACAAGTGGATCGAGTTCGGGAACCGCACCCTCACCGGCCTGGTGGGGCTGCTGGCGCTCGCCTGCCTGGTGGTGGTGTGGCGCAACCGCCGCCGCGACCTCCTGCCGTACGTGGGCCTGCTGATCTTCGGCATCCTCGCGCAGGCCGTCATCGGCGGGATCACCGTGCACAAGGAGCTCGCCCCCGGGTACGTGATGACCCACTTCCTCGTCTCGACGCTGCTGGTGACCGCCTCCACCGTCCTGTGGCGGCGCGGCCTGGAAGCGCCCGGACCCCGGCAGCCCGTCGTGCGCCGGGAGGTGCGCGGGGCCGCCTGGCTGTCCGCGGTCGTGCTGTACGCGGTGGTCGTCGTCGGCACCGTCGTCACCGGCTCCGGCCCGCACTCCGGCGACGCCGACGAACCCGCCCGCTTCGGCCTGGACCCGCAGTCCGTCAGCTGGCTGCACGCCGACCTCGTCATGGCCTACACCGGCCTGCTGGTGGGCGTCGTCGTGGCCCTGCGCGCCACGGCGGCCCCCGCCGCCGCCCGCCGCGCCTCCGTGCAGCTGCTGCTCGTGACGCTGGCGCAGGCCGTCGTCGGCTACGTGCAGTACTTCACCGACCTGCCCTGGGTCCTCGTCGCCGTCCACATGGCCGGCGCCTGCGCCCTCGTGGTCTTCCAGGTCCGCCTGCTGTGCGCCCTCACCGCCCCCCGCGAGGCGCTCTCCCCCGCCGCCCCGGCCCCGACGGCAGCCACGGCCTGACGCGACCGGCGCGAACGCCGGGCGCCCCTCGGGTGCCCGGCGTTCGTCGTACCTGGCTGGTGGCTCCCGTCACCGCGGTCAGGTCGGCGGCCGGGTGGTGGGTGCGTGGGCCGGCGTCCGGAGCCCGCCCCGCGCACGGAGGCGAGACGGTGCACGGGACAGCGGGCGGAGAGCCGGACCGGGCACCCGCCACCGCCCCACCACGGTGACCACCGCGGCCCCAGCCCGGCCGGGACGCGAGAAGCCCCCGCCGACCGCGGGGGGTCGACGGGGGCTCGGAGCGGGGAACCTCAGAAGGGCCAGGCGATCCGCACGAACGGGTCCACCGCCACGGCGACGGACAGCAGCGTCAGGTACGTGATCGAGCCGTGGAAGACGCCCATGGGGCTGATGCGCTTGAGCTGCTCGACGGTGCCGGCGTCGCGGCCGCCCGTCTCTCGCTCGAACCGGCGGGCGCGGGCGTGCAACCCCACGGTCTGGGCGAGGAAGCCCGCGCCGAGCAGGAGCGCGGCGACGCCGTAGACGAGGCCGGCCCCGCCGACGGGGACGAGCAGCAGCGAGCAGGCCACCATCGCCACGGTGTAGGCGACGATCTGGCGCGAGACCGTGGTGGGGCGGGCGACCACGGGGAGCATCGGCACACCCGCGTTGGCGTAGTCCTCGCGGTAGCGCACGGACAGCGGCCAGTAGTGCGGCGGGGTCCACAGGAAGATGACGCCGAAGAGGACGAACGGCGCCCAGTCGAGGCGGCCGGTCACGGCCGTCCAGCCGATGAGCACCTGCATGCAACCGGCGACGCCGCCCCAGACGATGTTCTGGGAGGTGCGCCGCTTCAGCAGCAGCGTGTAGCCCAGGATGTACAGCGCGATGGCCGCGACGGCGAGGACCGCGGAGAGCACGTTGACGAACGCCACGAACAGCGCCACGGACGCCACCCCGAGGGCGGCGGCGAACACCAGCGCCTGGCGCGGGGTGACCTCACCGGTGACCAGGGGCCGCTTCGCGGTGCGCTTCATCAGCGCGTCGATGTCGCGGTCGAAGTAGCAGTTCAGCGTGTTGGCGCAGCCGGCGGCGAGGGCGCCGCCGACGAACGTCGCCAGCACCAGGCCGAGCGGCGGCAGTCCGCCGGCCGCGAACACCATGACGGGGATCGTGGTGATCAGCAGCAGCTCGATGATGCGCGGCTTCGTCAGGGCGAGGTACGCCGCGGCGCGCGGGAACCGGCTGGGTCCCCGGGGAGCCCCGCGCCGGCGTCCCAGGAGGGGCCGCGAGTGCGCAGGGGCGTCGGAGGGACGCGGGTCGACGACAGTCACAGGATCCTCTGGGCGAGGCGGCAGCGGGCAGGAGCGATGCTACGCCTCTATTACGTCGTGTCGTTGTCCGGGGCGCGCCGTGGCGTCCCGGACCCCCGCGACCGGCCGTGAGCTGCGCCACGCTGCCCTGCGAGTAGGCTCGTCGTGCAGTGATCCGCCGGCCCGCCCGCCGTCGCCCCGCGCGACGGCCCACGGCCGGTGCCACTGACGACGACCGCGGGCGGCCCGGGTCCCGTCGCAGCCCCCGGGCAGCGGCGCCGTGCCGCACCGGGTACCGGTGACGGCGCCGGGGACGAACGAGACGCAGACAGAGAGCGGACCACGGCCGGTTCCCCCACCGCCCCGGCGGCGCTGGACGGTCGGCTGGTTCGCACGGGAGGAGACACGTGAGCCAGCAGAGCCTCGAGTGGAGCGATCTCGATCGCAAGGCGGTCGACACCGTCCGCGTCCTGGCGATGGACGCCGTGCAGCGCGCGGGCAACGGGCACCCCGGCACGGCGATGAGCCTGGCCCCCGTCGCCTACACGCTGTTCCAGAAGCTCATGCAGCACGACCCGGCCGCGCCGGACTGGACGGGACGCGACCGCTTCGTCCTGTCCTGCGGCCACTCCAGCCTCACCCTCTACATCCAGCTGTACCTGGCCGGCTACGGCCTGGAGCTGGACGACCTGAAGGCGCTGCGCAAGTGGGGCAGCAAGACCCCGGGGCACCCCGAGCACGGCCACACCGCGGGCGTGGAGATGACGACCGGCCCGCTGGGCCAGGGCATCTCCTCCGCCGTCGGCATGGCGATGGCGGCCCGTCGCGAGCGCGGTCTGCTCGACCCGGACGCGCCGGCGGGCACCAGCCCGTTCGACCACTCCATCTACGTGCTGGCCTCGGACGGGGACATCCAGGAGGGCGTGGCGGCGGAGGCCTCGGCCATCGCCGGCGTGCAGGAGCTCGGCAACCTCATCGCGATCTACGACGCGAACCACATCTCGATCGAGGACGACACCGCGATCTCGCTGGCCGAGGACACCGGCAAGCGGTACGAGGCCTACGGCTGGCACGTGCAGACCCTCGACTGGACCAACGGCGGCGAGGGCCCGTACACCGAGGACGTGCAGGGCCTGTGGGACGCGCTGCAGGCGGCGAAGGCGGAGACCACCAAGCCGTCGATGATCGTCCTGCGCACGACGATCGCCTACCCGGCGCCGAACCTGCAGAACACCGGCAAGTCGCACGGTTCCGCCCTGGGCGAGGACGAGGTCAAGGCCACCAAGGAGGTGCTCGGCTTCGACCCCGAGCAGACCTTCGAGGTGTCCGAGGACGTCATCGCGCACACCCGCGCCGCCCGCGAGCGCGGCAAGGCGCTGCGCGAGCAGTGGCAGGGCCGGCTGGACGCGTGGCGGAAGGGCGCCGGCGAGCGCGCCGAGCTGTTCGACCGCATGAGCACCCGCACGCTGCCCGACGGCTGGCAGGACGCGCTGCCCGTGTTCGAGCCGGGCAAGGCGATCGCTTCCCGCAAGGCCTCCGGCGAGGTGCTCAACGCGCTGGCCCCGGTCCTGCCGGAGCTGTGGGGCGGCTCGGCCGACCTCGCGGAGTCGAACCTGACGAGCATGAAGGGCGAGCCGTCCTTCCTGCCCGCCAGCCGCACGACGAAGACGTGGGACGGCAACCCGTACGGGCGCACCCTGCACTTCGGCATCCGCGAGCACGCGATGGGCGCGATCCTCAACGGCATCGCCCTGCACGGCGGCACCCGCCCCTACGGCGGCACCTTCCTGGTGTTCAGCGACTACATGCGCCCCTCGGTGCGCCTGGCGGCGATCATGAAGCTGCCGGTGACGTACGTGTGGACGCACGACTCCATCGGCCTGGGCGAGGACGGCCCCACGCACCAGCCGATCGAGCACCTTGCGTCGCTGCGGGCCATCCCGGGCCTGGACGTGGTGCGCCCGGCCGACGCCAACGAGACCGCGTGGGCGTGGCGGACGGTCCTGGAGAACACCGACCGCCCGGCGGGTCTGGCGCTGTCCCGGCAGAACCTGCCCACCTTCGACCGCTCGCAGCCCGGCTGGGGCGCGGCCGAGGGCACCGCCAAGGGCGGCTACGTGCTGGTGGAGGCCTCCGCGGCCACCCCGCAGGTGATCCTCATGGGCACCGGCTCGGAGGTGCAGATCGCCGTGGCCGCCCGCGAGAAGCTCGAGGAGGCCGGCATCCCGACCCGCGTGGTCTCGATGCCGTGCCGCGAGTGGTTCGACGCGCAGCCGCAGTCGTACCGCGACACCGTGCTGCTGCCGCAGGTGAAGGCCCGCGTGTCGGTGGAGGCCGCGATCGGCCAGGGCTGGCACGAGCTGGTCGGCGACGCCGGCCGCGTGGTGAGCATCGAGCACTTCGGCGCCTCGGCGGACTACCAGGACCTGTACCGGGAGTTCGGCCTGACGGACGAGACCGTCGTGACGGCCGCCAAGGAGAGCCTGGCCGGCCTGCAGTGACCCTTCCCCCGCGGGGCCGCCGACCGGCGGCCCCGCGGGGCTCCGGCGTCCCCCCACCGGGTGCGGGCGCCAGCGCAGAGGGCGCCGTCCCGGCGCCCGCGGTGGACGAACGGAACGGAGAGATCCCGTGAGCAACAACCTCGAGACCCTGCGCCAGCACGGCGTGTCGGTGTGGCTGGACGACCTGTCGCGCGAGCTGACCGACTCCGGCGAGCTGCAGCGGCTCGTCGACGCCGGTGTGCTGGGCGTGACGTCCAACCCGACGATCTTCGCCACGGCCCTGGCCAAGGGCGACGCCTACACCGACCAGGTGAAGGAGCTGATCGCCGCCGGTGCGGACACCGAGGAGGCGGTCTTCCAGATCACCACCGAGGACGTGCGCCGCGCCTGCGACGTGCTGCGCCCGGTCTTCGACCGCACCGACGGCCTCGACGGGCGGGTCTCCCTGGAGGTGGACCCGCGCATGGCGCACGACACCGCGGCCACCGAGGAGTCCGCCCGCAAGCTGTGGGCCGCGGTGGACCGCCCCAACCTGTACATCAAGATCCCGGCGACCGTCGAGGGCCTGGGCGCGATCAGCACGGCCATCAGCGAGGGCATCAGCGTCAACGTCACGCTGATCTTCTCCCTGGACCGCTACCGCGCCGTCATGCAGGCGTTCCTCACCGGTCTGGAGCAGGCGCAGCAGAAGGGCCTGGACATCTCGAAGATCGAGTCGGTCGCCTCGTTCTTCGTCTCCCGCGTGGACTCCGAGGTGGACAAGCGCCTGGACGCCATCGGCACCGACGAGTCGAAGGCGCTGCGCTCCAAGGCCGGTCTGGCCAACGCCCGCCTGGCGTACCAGGCCTACGAGGAGGTCTTCGCCACCCCGCGCTGGCAGGTGCTGAAGGAGGCCGGCGCCAAGGCGCAGCGGCCGCTGTGGGCCTCCACCGGCGTGAAGGACCCCAACCTGCCGGACACCCTGTACGTGACGGAGCTGGTGGCGCCGAACACGGTCAACACCATGCCGGGCAAGACGCTGGACGCCACCATCGACCACGCCGAGGTCACCGGCGACACGATCCGCGGCTCCTACGGCGAGTCGCAGGCCGTCCTGGACGACCTCGAGCGCCTGGGCGTGTCCTACACCGAGGTGGTGGACCTGCTCGAGCGCGAGGGCGTGGAGAAGTTCGAGAAGAGCTGGACCGAGCTGCTGCAGACGGTCACCGACGAGCTGGACCGCGTGAAGACCCAGGTCGAGGGCAAGTGAACCCCACCCCGGCGGGCACGAACCCGCTGCGCGACCCCCGCGACCGCCGCCTGCCGCGGATCGCGGGGCCGTGCGGGATGGTGATGTTCGGTGTCACCGGCGACCTGGCCCGCAAGAAGCTGATGCCGGCGATCTACGACCTCGCCAACCGCGGGCTGCTCCCGCCGGGGTTCGCCCTCACCGGGTTCGCCCGCCGCGACTGGGTCGACCAGGACTTCGGCAAGATCGTGTACGACTCGGTGCGCCAGCACGCGCGCACGCCCTTCCGCGAGTCGGTGTGGGCGCAGCTGGCCGAGGGCTTCCGGTTCGTGCCCGGCGAGTTCGACGACGACGAGGCCTTCGACCAGCTGGCCGCGACCGTGGCGGACCTTGACCGCGTGCGCGGCACCGGCGGCAACCACGCGTTCTACATGTCGATCCCGCCGCGGTTCTTCCCCGTGGTCGCCAAGCAGCTGGCCCGCAGCGGCCTGAGCGCCCAGCACGGCGACCAGTGGCGACGGGTGGTCATCGAGAAGCCGTTCGGGCACGACCTGAGGTCCGCCCGCGAGCTCAACGCCGTCGTCGAGGACGTCTTCCCGGCGGACTCGGTGTTCCGCATCGACCACTACCTGGGCAAGGAGACGGTCCAGAACCTCCTCGCCCTGCGGTTCGCGAACCAGATGTTCGAGCCGCTGTGGAACGCCAACCACGTCGACCACGTGCAGATCACGATGGCCGAGGACATCGGCATCGGCGGCCGCGCCGGCTACTACGACGGCATCGGCGCGGCCCGCGACGTCATCCAGAACCACCTGCTGCAGCTGCTGGCCCTGACCGCGATGGAGGAGCCGGTCTCCTTCGACGCGGCCGACCTGCGCGCGGAGAAGGCGAAGGTCCTCTCGGCGGTCCGGCTGCCGAAGGACCTGTCCCGCTCCACCGCGCGCGGGCAGTACTCCGCCGGGTGGCAGGGCTCCGAGCACGTCAAGGGGTACCTGGACGAGGAGGGCATCCCCGCGGACTCCACGACCGAGACGTTCGCGGCGATCGAGCTGGAGATCGACACGCGCCGCTGGGCGGGCGTGCCGTTCTACCTGCGCGCCGGCAAGCGCCTGGGCCGGCGGGTCACGGAGATCGCCGTGGTCTTCAAGCGGGCGCCGCACCTGCCCTTCGAGCACACCGCCACCGAGGAGCTGGGGCAGAACGCCCTGGTGATCCGGGTGCAGCCCGACGAGGGCGTCACCCTGCGGTTCGGCTCCAAGGTGCCGGGCACCGCGATGGAGGTGCGCGACGTCACCATGGACTTCGGGTACGGCCACGCCTTCACCGAGTCCAGCCCCGAGGCGTACGAGCGGCTCATCCTGGACGTGCTGCTCGGCGACCCGCCGCTGTTCCCCCGGCACGAGGAGGTCGAGCTGTCCTGGAAGATCCTGGACCCGATCATCGAGTTCTGGGCCCGCAACGGCAAGCCCGAGCCGTACGCGTCCGGCACGTGGGGACCGGCCTCGGCCACGGCGATGCTCGAGCGCACCGGCCGCTCGTGGCGGCGGCCGTGAGGCGCGCCGCCTCGGCGGCGGACCCCAGGACCGGACAGCACCTCGACGGGGAGCGGACGAAGTGATCATCGACCTGCCCAGCACGTCCACCAGCGCCATCAACAAGGCCCTGGTCGACCTGCGCGACTCCGGGGGCGCGGTCGCGCTCGGCCGGGTGCTCACGCTCGTCGTCGTCACCGACGACGCGCACGCCGAGGACGCGATCGCCGCGGCCAACGAGGCCAGCCGCGAGCACCCGTGCCGGGTGCTCGTGCTGGCCCGCGGCAACAAGCGCGGCGCGGCTCGCCTGGACGCCCAGATCCGGGTGGGCGGCGACGCCGGGGCCAGCGAGGTCGTGGTGCTGCGCGCGTACGGCCCGCTCGTCGAGCACGGTCAGACCACGGTGGTGTCGCTGCTGCTGCCGGACGCGCCGATCGTGGCGTGGTGGCCGGGCACCGCACCGGAGGACCTCGCGAACGACCCCATCGGGCGGATCGCGCAGCGCCGGATCACCGACTCCGCCGAGTCCCGCGACCCGCGCAAGGCCCTGGAGCAGCGCCGCGCCACCTACCGCGCCGGGGACACCGACCTGGCCTGGACGCGACTGACGAACTGGCGCGCCCTGCTCGCCGCGGCGCTGGACCAGCCTCCCTTCGAGCGCGTCACCTCCATCACGGTGGCCGGGGCCCCGGACAGCCCGAGCACCGAGCTGCTGGCGGCGTGGCTGGCCGTGAAGCTGAAGGCCCCGGTGCTGCGGGCCCGCACGAAGAAGGGCACCGGCGTGCAGAGCGTGCGCCTGGAGCGCCCCTCGGGCGCCGTGGAGCTGGTGCGTCCCGACCAGAACGTGGCGACGCTGACGCAGCCGGGCCAGCCGGACCGGCGCATGGCGCTGGCCCGCCGTCCCGTCAAGGACTGCCTGTCGGAGGAGCTGCGCCGCCTGGACCCGGACGAGGTCTACGGCGAGGTGCTGCGCGACGGGCTGCCGAAGGTCGGTTCCAAGGTCGTGACGGTGCGTGCCGCCCAGGCGCAGGGCCGACTGCGCCCGCCCGCCGAGACGGCGCGCGAGCAGGCGGCGGCGGAGGTGGAGTCGGCGCGGGTGTCCCGGGCGATGAAGCGGGCCCGGCCCACCGAGCCCACGCAGCGCGTCGGCGGCACCGCGGTGCCGAACGACGAGCACTCCGAGAACGCCTCGGAGCGCGGGACGGCACCGGCTGAGAAGGCCGCTGCCGCGAAGCGGACGGCGACCGGCAGGAACGCGGCCGCGAAGAAGACCACCGCGAAGAAGGCCGCCCCCGCGAAGCGGGCCGCGTCCGGCGGTACCGCTGGACGCACGAGCCGGAGGACCTCGGCGTGAGCGCGCACCCCCTGGTCGTCGTCCACCCCACCCCCGAGGTGCTGGCGCACGCGGCCGCCGGTCGGCTGCTGTCGGCCGTCACCGACGCCCTCGCCCAGCGGGGCGTGGCCCACGTGTCGCTGACCGGCGGCACGATCGGCGGCAAGACCCTGGAGGCCGTCGCCGCCTCCCCCGCGCGCGACGCGGTGGACTGGCGCCGCGTGCACCTGTGGTGGAGCGACGAGCGCTTCCTGCCGGCCGGGGACCCGGACCGCAACGCCACGCAGGCGCGGCGCGCCCTGCTCGACGCGCTGGACCTGGACCCGGCGACGGTGCACGAACCGCCCGCCTCCGACGGGCCGGACGGCGACGACCCGGACGCGGCAGCCGCCCGGTACGCCGCCGAGCTGGCGGCGGCGGCCGGTGGCGCCGAGGTGCCTGCGTTCGACGTGCTGCTGCTGGGCATGGGACCGGACGGGCACGTCGCCTCCCTGTTCCCGCACCACCCCGGCCTGGCGCGGGACGAGTCCAGCGTCATCGGGGTGCGCGAGTCGCCCAAGCCGCCGCCGGTGCGCCTGTCGTTCACCTTCGGTGCGCTGGCGCGCGCACGGCAGGTGTGGGTGGTCGCCTCCGGCGCGGAGAAGGCGGGTGCCGTGGCGCGCGGCGTGGCCGGGGAGGACGTCAGCGCCACCCCCGCCGCCGGGGTGCGCGGCACGGAGTCGACCCTGTGGCTGGTGGACGCAGCGGCGGCCGCGGAGCTGCCCGGCTGACCGGCGCACCGGCCCCGCACGCACGAAGGCCCCGACCGTTCCCCGGTCGGGGCCTTCGTGCGTGCGGGGCCGGTGCGCGGGCGCCCGCCGGTGTCTCAGCGGATCAGGCCGCGGGCGCGCAACCCTTCCAGCGCCTCGTTGAGGATCGCCTCACCGTCGGCGTCGCTGCGGCGCTCCTTCACGTACGCGAGGTGCGTCTTGTACGGCTCGTTGCGCGGCGGGGCCGGCGGGTTGGCCCGGTCGGTGCCGGCCGGGAAGCCGCACCGCGGGCAGTCCCACGTCTCCGGCGGCTCGACGCCCGACTCCTCCGCGAAGCTGGGCTTGGTCTCGTGCCCGTTCGCGCACCAGTAGGAGATGCGGATGCGCGGTGCGGTGTCCCCGCGCTCGGCCTCCCCCATGGGGCCGGCGCCGACCCTGCTGCCCCGGATGGCGTTGCCACCTGCCACGTTGAACGTCTCCCCTCGTCCGCTCTCGCGGTGTGGTGCTGGTCGTGCTGGCTGCCGGCCGCTCGGCCGGGTGCCGGCGTCAGAAGTCGTCGGTGAACCGCTGCAGCAGGCCGAGCAGCACGATCGACGCGAACCACAGCAGGGCGACCCCGACCGTGAAGCGGTTGAGGTTGCGCTCGGCCATGCTCGACCCGGACAGGCTGGTGGTGACGCCGCCGCCGAACATGTCCGACAGCCCCCCGCCCTTGCCCTTGTGCATGAGGATCAGCAGCGTCAGGAACAGGCTGGACAGCGCCAGCAGGACCTGCAGCACGGTGCGGAGGACGGTCACGCGGATCCTTCGTCTCGAGGCCGCCCGCGCCGCGGGCCGACCGGGTCGGTGCGGGACCAGGGTAGGCCATCGGCGGCGCGTCCCGGGGGACGCGCCGCCGGTGGCGTGCTCCGGTCCGCGCTCAGGCGGGGTGGTCGCGGTAGCGGACGATGGCCGCGAAGTCGCCGGCGTCGGTGCTGGCACCGCCCACGAGGGCGCCGTCGACGTCCGGCTGCTTCATGATGGCGGCGATGCTGGCGGGCTTGACGCTGCCGCCGTAGAGGATGCGCACGGCCTGCGCGGTCTCGGCGTCGAACTGCCCGGCGACCGCGGTGCGCACCGCCTCGCACACCTCCTGCGCGTCCTCGGGCGTGGCGACCTCACCGGTGCCGATGGCCCACACCGGCTCGTAGGCCAGCACGAGCCCGGCCACCTGCGCGGCGCTGAGGCCCTCCAGGGCCGCGGTGACCTGCCCCACGGTGAAGGCCACGTGCTCACCGGCCTTGCGCACGTCCAGCGCCTCACCGACGCAGACGATCGGGGTCAGCCCGTGCTCGAGGGCCTTGGCGGTCTTGGCGCGCACGGTGGCGTCGTCCTCGCCGTGGTACTGGCGGCGCTCGGAGTGGCCCACCGCGACGTACTCGACGCCCAGCTTGGCCAGCTGCGCGGCGGAGACCTCACCGGTGTAGGCACCGGACTCGTGCGCGGAGACGTCCTGCGCGCCGAGCTTGATCGCCAGCTTGTCGCCCTCGATCAGGGTCTGGATCGTGCGCAGGGACGTGTGCGAGGGCAGCACCGCGACCTCGACGGCGCTGTGGTCGTGCTTGGCGTCCTTCAGCGTCCAGTCCAGCTTCTGCACCAGCAGGGTGCCCTGCTGGTGGTCCAGGACCATCTTCCAGTTCCCGGCGATCAGGGGGGTGCGGGCCACGTCGGGTCCTCCTCGGGTGGGGGTTCGGTCGGCGTCGTGCGGGCCGGTCAGCCGAGCACGTCGAGGCCGGGCAGCTGCTTGCCCTCGAGGTACTCCAGGCTGGCCCCGCCTCCGGTGGAGATGTGACCGAACTGCGAGTCGGCGAAGCCGAGCGTGCGCACGGCGGCGGCCGAGTCGCCGCCGCCGACGACGCTGAACGCCTCCGAGTCGGCCAGGGCCTGGGCGACGGCCCGCGTGCCGCCGGCGTACGGCTCCATCTCGAACACGCCCATCGGGCCGTTCCAGAACACGGTGCGCGCGTCGGCGAGCTGCGCGGCGAACGCGTTCGCGGAGGCGGGGCCGATGTCCAGGCCGAGCCTGTCGGCCGGGATGGCCTCCACGGGCACCACGTCGTGCTCGGCGTCCGCGGCGAACGCGGTGGCCGCCACGACGTCGGTGGGCAGCGCCAGCTCCACGCCCTTCTCGGCGGCGGTGCGGACGTAGCCGCGCACCGTCTCCAGCTGGTCCTCCTCCAGCAGGGACCTGCCCACCTCGTGACCGGCGGCCTTGAGGAAGGTGAAGACCATCCCGCCGCCGACGAGGATCCGGTCCCCGGAGGTGAGCAGCGAGCCGAGCAGGTTGTCGATGACGCCGAGCTTGTCGGAGACCTTCGAGCCGCCCAGCACCACCGCGTAGGGGCGCTCGGGGGACGCGGTCAGCCGGCGCAGCACCTCCACCTCGGTGGCGACCAGGCCGCCGGCGGCGTGCGGCAGGCGCTGCGCGACGTCGTAGACGCTGGCGTGCTTGCGGTGCACGGCGCCGAAGCCGTCGGAGACGTAGCCGTCGGCCAGGGCGGCGAGCCGGTCGGCGAACGCACCGCGCTCGGCGTCGTCCTTGCTGGTCTCGGCGGCGTTGAAGCGCACGTTCTCCAGCAGCACCAGGGAGCCGTCGGCGAGCGCCTCGACGGCGGCGGTGGCCTCGTCGCCGACGGTGACCGGGCAGAAGGAGACGTCCACGCCCTCGAGCAGCTCGGCCAGGCGGGCGTGCACCGGCGCCAGGGAGTACTTCTCCTCCGGCTCGCCCTTCGGGCGGCCCAGGTGGGCGGTGACGACGACGCGGGCGCCGGCGTCCAGCAGGCGGCGCAGCGTGGGCACGGAGGCGCGCACGCGGCCGTCGTCGGTGATGCGGGGCGTGCCGCCGGAGCGGTCCAGCGGCACGTTGAGGTCGCTGCGCACGAGCACCCGCTTGCCGCGCAGGCCGCCGAGCTGCTGCTCGAGGTCGTCGATGGTCTTCACGGTTCCTCCGGTGGGGCGTCTCGTGCGCGGTGGCGGGGTCGAGGGGGCTGCGGGCAGCCCTCACCGGCCCGGGGCGCGGTGCCCCGGGCCGGTGGAGGGGCTTAGAGGGAGCTGCCGACCAGCTTCACGAGGTCGACGAGGCGGTTGGAGTAGCCCCACTCGTTGTCGTACCAGCCGACGACCTTCACCTGGTCGCCCATGACCTTGGTCAGGCCCGAGTCGTAGATGCAGGACGCGGGGTCGGTGACGATGTCGCTGGAGACGAGCTCCTCGTCGGAGTACACCAGGTAGCCCTTCAGGGGGCCCTCGGCGGCGGCCCGGTACGCGGCGTCGACCTCCTCGGCGCTGACCTCGCGGCTCAGCGTGACGGTGAGGTCGGTGGCGGAGCCGGTGGGGACCGGCACGCGCAGCGCGTAGCCGTCCAGCTTGCCCTTCAGCTCGGGCAGGACCAGGCCGATGGCCTTGGCCGCACCGGTGCTGGTGGGGACGATGTTCAGGGCGGCGGCGCGGGCGCGGCGCAGGTCCTTGTGCGGGCCGTCCTGCAGGTTCTGGTCGGCGGTGTAGGCGTGCACCGTCGTCATCAGGCCGCGCTCGATGCCGAACGCGTCGTTGAGGACCTTCGCCAGCGGCGCCAGGCAGTTCGTGGTGCACGACGCGTTGGAGATGATCGTGTGCTTCGCCGGGTCGTAGTCGCCGTCGTTGACGCCCATGACGACGGTGACGTCGTCGTTCTTGGCGGGCGCCGAGATGACGACCTTCTTGGCGCCGGCCTCGACGTGCGCCTTGGCCTTCTCGCCGTCGGTGAAGAAGCCGGTGGACTCGATGACGACGTCCACGCCCAGCTCGCCCCAGGGCAGCTTGCCCGGGTCGCGCTCGGCCAGGACCTTCACGCTGCGGGAGCCGACGACGATGGAGTCGCCGTCCACGCGCACGTCCTCGGCGAGCTTGCCCAGCACGGAGTCGTGCTTGAGCAGGTGGGCCAGCGCCTTCGCGTCGGTGAGGTCGTTGACCGCCACGACCTCGAGGTCCGCGCCGGAGGCCAGCGCGGCGCGGAAGAAGTTGCGGCCGATGCGGCCGAAGCCGTTGATGCCGACCTTGGTGGTCATGCGCTCTCCTCCTCGACGCACCGGGCGTTCCCGGGCGCGTCAACTGTGCGTACTCGTCTGCGTACTCATCTCGTGCTGCGCCCGCCGCAGCGCCGCGGCGACGGGGTCGACCCTATGGCCTGCGTCACGTCGGGTGCAGCGGGGGTGGGTCACGACGCCGGGCCGGGGCCCGGACGCGGCCCCGAGCGCGCCCGCGGGACGCGCCTCAGGCGTCGAGCATGTCGGCCGTCAGCCCCGAGTCCGTGCCCGGCACGCCCAGCTCGGCGGCGCGCTTGTCCGCCATGCCCAGCAGCCGGCGGATGCGCCCGGCGATGGCGTCCTTCGTCATCGGCGGGTCGGCGAGCTGCCCCAGCTCCTCCAGGCTGGCCTGCTTGTGCTGCAGGCGGAGCCGGCCCGCCTGCAGCAGGTGGTCGGGCACGTCGTCGCCGAGCAGCTCCAGCGCCCGCTCCACGCGCGCCCCGGCGGCCACGGCGGCGCGCGCCGAGCGGCGCAGGTTGGCGTCGTCGAAGTTGGCCAGGCGGTTGGCGGTGGCGCGCACCTCGCGGCGCATCCGCCGCTCCTCCCACGTCATCATCGCGTCGTGCGCGCCCAGGCGGGTCAGCAGCGCGCTGATGGCGTCGCCGTCGCGCAGGACGACGCGGTCCACCCCGCGCACCTCCCGGGCCTTGGCGGACAGCTCCAGGCGCCGTGCGGCGCCCACCAGGGCCAGCGCGGCCTCCGGGCCGGGGCAGGTGACCTCCATCGCGGCGGAGCGGCCGGGCTCGGTGAGCGAGCCGCGGGCCAGGAACGCCCCCCGCCAGGCGGCCTCGGCGATCTGCGTGGAGGAGGAGACGATGTGGGAGGGCAGGCCCCGCACGGGACGGCCGCGGGCGTCCAGCAGGCCCGTCTGCCGCGCCAGCGACTCCCCCTCGCGCGCCACGCGCAGCACGTAGCGGGTGGCGCGCCGCAACCCGGAGGCCTGCACCACGAGCAGGTCGCTGGGGTGACCGAACACGTCCGCGATGTCGCGGCGCAGCCGGCGCGCGATGGAGGCGGAGTCCAGCTCCGCCTCGATGACGATGCGCCCGGAGACGATGTGCAGGCCCCCGGCGAAGCGCAGCATCACCGACACCTCGGCCTTGCGGGCCGCGGTGGTCGTCACCGGCAGCCGGCTCAGCTCGTCCTTGACCGCCGCCGTCATCGCCATGCCCTGTCCTCCTCGGACGTCGCGTCCCCCTGCGGCGCGCACCGCGCCACCTCCTGCGTGCCGGGCCCGCCCGGCTCCCGGGGGCCCCTCACGGAGCACCCCACGGTGCCACCGCCGCACCCCGGGCGGGCCCCGGCGGGCCGGCGAAGACGTCGCGGTAGGCCGCCGCCAGCAGCAGCGCGTCGTGGCGGGCGGTGCCGTCGCCCAGCGCCACGGGCCGCAGCAGCAACCGCGCCCCCAGCCCGTCGGCGACCA
The DNA here is from genome assembly GCF_037154035.1 of Kineococcus sp. G2. Classification (NCBI taxonomy): domain Bacteria; kingdom Bacillati; phylum Actinomycetota; class Actinomycetes; order Kineosporiales; family Kineosporiaceae; genus Kineococcus; species Kineococcus sp. G2. The sequence continues at coordinate 41,877 of NZ_JBBBEM010000132.1, forward strand.
CCGCCAGCGAGGCGGGGTCGGCCACGGCCACCGGATCGGCGAGCACGGCGTCCACCCGCAGGCCGGGCGCGTGGGCGGCCAGGACCTCGAGGTGCTCCTCGGCGCTGAACCCGTCGGTCTCCCCGGGCTGACCGGCCAGGTTCAGCGTCACGCACACCCGCGCGCTCGTCCCGCACAGCGCCTGCGCCAGGGCCGGCACGAGCAGGTGGGGCAGGACGCTGGTGAACCACGAACCGGGCCCCAGCACCACCCAGTCCGCGGTGCGCACGGCGTGCAGCACCTCGGCGGGCACGGGCGGGTCCGGCGGCACCAGGCGCACCCCGCTGACGCGCCCGGCGGTGGAGGCGACGGCGACCTGGCCGCGCACGGCCGTCACGGCCGTCTCGTCCCCGGGCACCAGGCCCAGCACGTCCGCCTCGATGTCCAGCGGCACGGCGGCCATCGGCAGCACCCGCCCGCGCGCGCCGAGCAGGCGGGCCACCCAGTCCAGGCCGGTGACCTCGTCGCCGAGCAGCTCCCACAGGGTGGCGATCAGCAGGTTGCCGGTGGCGTGCTGGTGCAGCCCGCCGCCCGAGTCGAAGCGGTGCTGCAGCACGTCGCGCCAGGTGCGGCCCCACTCGGAGTCGTCGCACAGCGCCGACAGGGCCATGCGCAGGTCGCCGGGGGGCAGCACCCCGAGCTCCCGGCGCAGCCGCCCGGAGGAGCCGCCGTCGTCGGCGACGGTGACGACGGCGGTGAGCCGGTCGGTGAGGTGGCGCAGGGCCGACAGGGACGCGGACAGCCCGTGCCCGCCGCCCAGGGCGACGACCGCGGGCGCGTCCGAGGACGGGCCGCGCGACGGCAGCGCGCCGGTGACGGGGATCGGGCCGGTGGGCAGGCTCACTCGCGCCCCAGGTCGCGGTGCAGCACCCGCACCACCACGCCGGTGCCGCGCAGGCGCGCCCCGAGCTCCTCGGCCATCGCCACCGAGCGGTGCTTGCCGCCGGTGCAGCCGAACGCGATGGTCGCGTAGCGCTTGTTCTCGCGGCGGTAGCCGGTCAGCACCGGCTCCAGCGCCTCGACGTAGCGGTCGAGGAAGGGGCGGGCGCCCTCGGCCGCCAGCACGTACTCCGAGACGGGGCCGTCCTGGCCGGTCAGGGGCCGCAGCTCCGGTTCCCAGTGCGGGTTGGGCAGGAAGCGCAGGTCGGCGATGTGCTCGGCGTCGGCGGGGGTGCCGTACTTGAAGCCGAAGCTCATGACGGTCACGCGCAGGTCGTCGGTGCCCTCGGCCTCGAACAGGGACGCCACGAGCGCGCCGAGCTGGTGCACGTTGAAGGAGGAGGAGTCCACGACGACGTCGGCGCGCGAGCGCAGGTCGCCGGTCAGGGCGCGCTCGCGGGCGATGCCGTCGACGACGCGGTCGTCGCCCTGCAGCGGGTGCGGGCGGCGCACGGACTCGAAGCGGCGCACGAGCACCTCGTCGGTGGCGTCGAGGAACAGCACGCGCGGGGAGACGTGGCGGGTGTCGAGCGCGGCGAGGGTGCCGGTGAGCTGGGCGAAGAAGCTGCGCCCGCGCACGTCGACGACGACGGCGATGCGCGGCACGGACAGCCCGGCGCGCGCGGCCAGCTCCGCGAGCGGCTCGAGCATCTGCGGCGGGAGGTTGTCCACCACGTACCAGCCGAGGTCCTCCAGCGCCTTGCCGGCGGTGGAGCGGCCGGCGCCGGACATGCCGGTGATGACGAGCAGCTCGGGGCGGCGCGGGCGCTCGCCCGCCGGCGCCTGCCCGTGCGAGCCCTCGCCCGGTTCCTCGCCCGGTTCCTCGCGCGGTGCCGGTGCGGGGACCTCCCCGGAGCCGGTGGCCGGCACGTCGGCGCGGGCGTCGGTGCTGTCGTCGGCCGGTTCTCCCACGCGCGCCATCCTGTCACCCCGGGCGTGTCGCGCACGACAGGCCCTGCACGCTGCGCTGTCAGACGGTGACTGAGAACCCCGTCGGCCGGGGTGCCGCGACGTCCCCGCTCAGTCGAGCACCTCCCCGGTCGCGGTGTTCACCGCGGGCTCACCGGCACCGGTCGCGGCGAGCGCCGCGACCACGGCGGCCGCCGTGCGCGGGCCCACGCCGGGGACGGCGGCGACCTCCTCGACGGTGGCCGCGCGCAGCCGCTTGACGGAGCCGAAGTGCTTCAGCAGCGCGGCCCGGCGCGTCGCGCCGAGACCGGGCACGCCGTCCAGGGCGCTGCCGGTCATCGCGCGGCTGCGCTTGGCCCGGTGGTAGGTGATGGCGAAGCGGTGGGCCTCGTCGCGCACGCGCTGCAGCAGGAACAGCCCCTGGCTGGTGCGCGGCAGCACCAGGGGGTGCTCCTCCCCCGGCAGCCACACCTCCTCCAGCCGCTTGGCCAGCCCGCACAGGGCCACGTCGACCACGCCGGCGTCGGCGAGAGCGCGCGCGGCCGCCTCGACCTGCGGCCGGCCGCCGTCGACCACGACGAGGTTGGGCGCGTACGCGAAGCGGCGCGGCCGGCCGGTCTCCGGGTCCAGGCCGCCGGGGAGCGCCGGGCCCGCCTCGCCGTCGACCTCCACGACCTCCAGCCCCGCGCCGTCCCCGGTCGCTCCCGCGGCGCGGGCGTCCTCGAGCGCGGCCTCGGTCCCGCCGGCCACGGGGAGCGCGCCGGCGTCCTCCCCGGCGCGGGCGCGGCGGAAGCGACGGGTCAGGACCTCGCGCATGGCGCGGGTGTCGTCGAGGCCGCCCTCGTCGCCGCGCACGCTGAAGCGGCGGTAGTCGCCCTTCTTCGGCAGGCCGTCCTCGAAGACCACCATGGAGGCCACGACGTTCGTCTCCTGGGTGTGCGAGACGTCGAAGCACTCGATGCGCAGCGGCGCCTCGTCCAGGCCCAGGGCCTCCTGCAGCTCCTGCAGCGCCTGGCTGCGGGTGGTGAGGTCCCCCGCGCGGCGCGTCTTGTGCAGCGCCAGCGCCTGGACGGCGTTGCGCTGCACCGTCTCCATGAGGGCGCGCTTGTCGCCGCGCTGCGGGACCCGCAGGTCCACGCGCGAGCCGCGCAGCTCGCCGAGCCAGTCCTCCACCTCGGCCTCGCCGGTGGCCGGCAGGTGCGGCACGAGCACCTCGCGGGGCACGCTCTCGCCGCTCTCGCCGCCGTAGACCTGCAGCAGCAGCTGCTCGACCAGCTCGGCGGGACCGACGTCCTCGACCTTCTCCACGACCCAGCCGCGCTGGCCGCGCACCCGCCCGCCGCGCACGTGGAAGACCTGCACGGCGGCCTCCAGCTCGTCGTCGGCGACGGCGAACACGTCGGCGTCGGTCGCGTCGGGCAGCACGACGGCGGACTTCTCCAGGGCCTTCTGCAGCGCGCCGAGGTCGTCGCGCAGCCGGGCGGCGCGCTCGAAGTCCAGCTCGGCGGCCGCGGCGCGCATCTCCCGCTCGGTGCGGCGCACGAACCGGGCGGTGTTGCCGGCGACGAAGTCGCAGAAGTCGCCGGCCAGGGCCCGGTGCTCGTCCACCGGGATGCGTCCCACGCAGGGCGCGGAGCACTTGTCGATGTAGCCGAGCAGGCACGGTCGGCCGGAGGCCGCGGCGCGCTTGTAGACCCCGTTCGAGCAGGTGCGCACCGGGAAGACGCGCAGCAGCAGGTCGACGGTCTCCCGGATGGCCCAGGCGTGCGTGTAGGGGCCGAAGTAGCGGGTGCCCCGGCGCTTGGACCCGCGCACCACCTGCACGCGCGGGACCTCCTCACCCATCGTGACCGCCAGGTACGGGTAGGACTTGTCGTCGCGGTACTTGACGTTGAAGCGCGGGTCGAACTCCTTGATCCAGGAGTACTCCAGCTGCAGGGCCTCCACCTCGGTGGACACCACGGTCCACTCCACGCCCGCGGCGGTGGTGACCATCGCCGCGGTGCGCGGGTGCAGGGCGGACACGTCCTGGAAGTAGTTGGCCAGGCGCTGGCGCAGGCTCTTGGCCTTGCCGACGTAGATTACGCGCCCCTGCGGATCGCGGAAGCGGTACACGCCCGGCTCGTCGGGGATCTCCCCCGGCTTGGGGCGGTAGGTGGAGGGGTCGGGCACGCCTAGAGGCTAGGACGCGCCGACGACACACCGGGCACCGAGCCGCCGGGCGCCGAGCCGGTGCCGGCCCGGCGCCCGGGAGCCGTCAGCGGACGGCCAGCGGCGACCGCGCGGCGGCGGCCCGCCCGGCGGGCAGCCCGTCGCCCGCACCGGGCACCGGGCCGTCCTCGGCGCGCACCAGCCCCGCGGGCAGGGCGCCGGGGACCTCGGCCAGGGCGGCCCCGGGCACGGGTGCGCTCGCGGGAAGGTGCACCACCGCGTGCTCCAGCACCCGCACCGGGTGGAGCACCCCCAGGGCGGGCAGCTCGGCCACGACGAGGTCGCGCAGGGCGGCGTCGTCCAGGCCGGCCACCTCGTCGTCGGCGCCGGTGCGCAGCTCGGCGCGCAGGACGGCGCCGCCGGGGCCGGCGAGCGCGCGGGGGCGCCAGGCGCGGGCCGCGGTCAGCCGGTGGGTGCGCAGGGAGGGGTCCTCGACGGTGACCTCGTGCACGGGTGGCCCGACGGGCGCACCCTCGGGGGCGGCCACGAGCAGGTGCACGAGGTGGGTGTCGAGGCTGCGCGCGACGGCCACCGCCCCGGGAGCGAGCAGCCGGCGGTGGGCGGGCAGGGCGTCGACGACACCGCTGGCGGCGAGCACGCGCTCGCCCGCGGCGTCGCGCACGCGCAGACCGCGCACGCGGCCGTCCTGCACCTCCAGGCCGACTGCCGTGGTGCCCAGCAGCAGGTCCGCGCCGCGCGCGCGCAGCCGGCGGGCCAGCTCCGCCCACAGGGCGCCCGTGCCGGCCGCGGGGCTGAGGACGTCGTGCCGCCCGGCGCGGGCCGGGGCGCCGGAGAGGCGGGCGGCCGAGCGCGCGAGCCGCCCGGCCGGCCGCACCGGGCCGGCGGACCGGCCGGCGCGGACGGTGACCCGGTGGGCTGCGGTGCGCTCCACGTGCCCCCCGGCCAGGTCCAGCCACTGCGCGGGCACCCCCGCTCCGGCGGTGGCGGGCACGCCGTGCGCGGCGAGGGAGTGCGCCGACCCCCACAGCTCGACGGAGCGGGCCAGTCCACCGACCGCGTCGGCGGCCTCGACGACGACGACCGGCCGGCCGGCGTCGAGCAGGGCCTCCGCGGCCGCCAGGCCGCGCGAGCCTCCCCCGGCGACGACGATCGGCAGGTCCGTCCCGGCACGCGCCTGCGGGCGCGTGAGAGTCGGTGCGCTCACGGGTCCTCTCCCCTCCCCCTGCGCCGCCCCGCCGTGCTGCTGCGCACGGCCGGGGTCCCCCGGCGCTGTCCCTCGTCCGGCGCCCGGTCGGGTCGCGCGGAGGTGGGCAGTCTTCCAGCACGGGGGCGCGCTGCGCGGCATTTCCGGGACCCACCCGACAACTACTACGCCTGGTGATCAGACGACGTCGCTGGGTAGCCGACGAGGGGGTGGAGAGCCGCGGGGGTGACCGCTGCTCGCCCCTCAGTCCGCCGAGCCGGGCTCGGCGAGCTTGCCCTGCGCCTTGGCCAGCGGCGCGTTCGGGGACACGTTGGCGGCGGCGCCCTGCAGCTTCGTGCCGAGCGAGCCGGTGACCACGTGGTCGCGGCCCTTCTGCAGCGCCTTGAACGCCTGCGCGGCCACCGTGGCCGGGTCGTCCTTGGCGGACGTGTGCGCCATCTTCGTGTCCTCCATGCCGGCGCGCTCGAAGAACTCCGTGTCGGTGGGGCCGGGCAGGAACGCGGTGACGCTCACGCCCCTCTGGTCCAGCTCCTGCCGCAGCGACTGCGCCAGCGACTGCACGAACGCCTTGGTGGCCCCGTACACGGCCTGGTACGGGGCGGGCACGCGCGCGGCCAGCGAGGACGTGAACAGGAGCCGGCCCTCGCCGCGCTCCACCATGGCGCGCGCGGCCAGCTTGGCCAGGTGCACGGACGAGACGACGTTGAGGTCGATCATGCGCAGCTCGTCCTCGAGGTCGTTCTCGACGAACTCCCCTCCCACGCCGACCCCTGCGTGGATCGCCACCGCGTCGACGGCCCGCCCGCCGGCGGTGGCGGTGGCCCAGAGCTGCTCCACGCCCGCGGCGGTGGCGAGGTCCACCCGCACCGCTTCGACGCGGGCGGCGGCCTCCACCTCGGCCAGCTGCGCGGGCACGCCGGTGATGCGCTCGTCCTCGGCGGCGACGAGCAGGTCGTAGCCGCCGGCCGCGAACCGCTTGGCCAGCTCCAGGCCGATGCCGGTGGAGGCTCCGGTGACGACGGCGAACGGGCGGGAAGCGTCTGCGGTGCTCACTGCGGACCTCCGGGTGCTGATCGGCTCGGGCCGCCCGCGCGGCGGCCCCGCTGCACCCCGTGCCCCGTGCGGCGCGGACCATGCGCGCCGAACGGGGATCGCACGAGGGGCGGGCGCGTCAGCAGGTGGCGACGAAGCGCTGCAGCACCCGCACGCCGAAGCGCAGCGCGTCCAGCGGCACCCGCTCGTCGACGCCGTGGAACATGCCGGCGAAGTCCATGCCCGCGGGCAGGCGCAGGGGCGCGAAGCCGTACCCGCGGACGCCCAGGTGGGAGAAGGACTTGTTGTCGGTGCCGCCGGCCAGGCAGTACGGCAGCACGGCCGCCCCGGGGTCCTCCGCCTCCAGGGCGTCGCGCATGCGGTCCACCAGCGGCACGGCGAAGTCCGTCTCCAGGGCCACGGACTCGTTGACGGTCTCGACGTCGACCCGCTCACCGGCCAGCTCCCGGATCGTGGCCAGCAGCTCCTCCTGCCGGCCGGGCAGGTAGCGGCAGTCCACCAGCGCCGACGCGGTGCCGGGGATGACGTTGTGCTTGTACCCGGCCTCCAGCACCGTCGGGTTGGCGGTGTTCTGCAGGGTCGCCCCCACCCAGCGGGCCGTGGTCCCCAGCGTCGCCAGCAGCGCGGAGGGGTCGCGCTCGTCGAACGCCACCCCGGTGATCTCGGAGACGCCCTGCAGGAACTGTCGGACGGTGGCGGTGTACTCGACCGGCCACTCGTGCTCGCCGATGCGGGCCACGGCCGCGCACAGGCGGGTGACGGCGTTGTCGGTGCCGACCTGCGAGCCGTGACCGGCGCGCCCGTGCGCCACCAGCCGCAGCCAGGCCAGGCCCTTCTCCGCGGTCTGCAGCAGGTACGCGCGCCGGCCGTCCAGGTCCACGGAGAAACCCCCGACCTCGCTGACGGCCTCGGTGACGCCCTCGAACAGGTCGGGGCGGTGGTGCACGAGCCACTCCGCGCCCTGCACGCCGGCCGCCTCCTCGTCGGCGAGGAAGGCCACGACGAGGTCGCGCGGCGGCTTCTGCCCGGTGCGCGCCAGATCGCGCACGACGGCCAGCAGCATCGCGTCCATGTCCTTCATGTCCACGGCGCCGCGGCCCCACAGGCAGTCGTCGGCGATCTCGCCGGCGAAGGGGTCCACGCTCCAGTCCGCGGCGCGGGCGGGCACGACGTCCAAGTGCCCGTGCAGCAGCAGCGCACCGCGCTCGGCGGTGCCGCGCTCGTCGCCGGGGATGCGCAGGACGACGTTGCCGCGACCGGGGAACCCCTCGACGTACTCCGGCTGCAGGCCCACCTCGTGCAGCAGGGCCGCGACGTGCTCGGCGGCGGCCCGCTCGCCGGGTCCGGAACCGTCGCCGGGGTTGGAGGTGTCGATGCGGATGAGGTCGCGGGCGAGGTCGACGACCTCGTCCTGGGCGACCTCCCGCGCCCGGGGGGCGAGGTCGCCCGCCCCCTGCTGCCCGTCCGCCGCCCGGCCCGCCGTCCCGTGTGCGCTCACGCCCGCCACGCTAGAGGGCGGCGGGCACCTCGCGCGGGGGCGGGGGCCGCGACGGGCGGTAACGTCCCCGTGCCATGGACACCCTGCCTCCCGGCGCGGCGCTGCGCCCGCGAGAGAACGGCGCGCAGGAGTGGACGGCGGGCGAGCACCGCGGGGTGACCGACTCCGTCCACGACGCGCTGCTGGAACTGCTGATGAGCCGCGGGGTCGAGCCCGGGGCGGCGCTGCGCACGCAGAACCTCGCGGACCGCCTGGGGGTCTCGGCGACGCCGGTGCGCGAGGCGCTCGCACGGCTGGAGGGCACGGGCCTGGTGGTGCGCAGCGCCCGGCGCGGGTACCGGGCCGCACCGCTGCTGTCGGAGCGGGAGCTGGCCCAGCTGGTGGACGTGCGGCTGCTGGTGGAGCCGGGGAACGCCGAACGGGCGTGCGCCCGCGCGGACGAGGAGTTCGTGCGGCGCCTGCACCTGGCCGTGGAGCGGCAGCGGCGGGCTCCCACGGGTCCGGGGTACAGCGGTTTCAAGGACTACCTCGAGGCCGACTGGGGCTTCCACGAGCTCGTCGCCGAGGGCACCGGCAACCCGTTCATCGTCCGGACGCTGGACTCCTTCCGCGGCTTCGTGCAGCGCCTGCACCAGGTCGAGCAGCACGTGCCGGACTCGGCGGAGAGCGTGGCGGAGCACGAGGCGATCGTGCGCGCCTTCGAGGAGCGCGACCCGGCGGCGGCGTCCGCGGCCATGCGGGTGCACCTGGAGCGGGTGCTGTCGCGGGCCGCGCCGGGCTGACCGGCCGCACCGGGCACCCGGACGGGTCCGGGGCCGTTGACAGCTCGCAGCGCGTGGGGCAGTCTGCTCCCCGTCCTGATTTTCTATAGAATCCGGGGCCCGAGACCCGATGGAGCGAGACGTGAGCGACGACGCCGCACAGTCCAACCAGCGCACGACCGTCTTCGACGGCTACCCCGAGACGCTGACGCGGGAGAACTGGCCGATCACCGTGCCGATGATGCCCCACCCGGGCGTCCTCGCCGACGGCACGTCGGTGCAGGACCAGTCCGCCGAGGGCTGGGCCGCGACCCTCGACGTCATGGTCGACGCCGGGTACACCAGCATCGACCCCACCGACACGTGGATCCGCATCGCGGACCTGTCGCCGCAGCGGCTGGACGAGTTCGCCCGCACCGTGCGCGCCGCGGGCCTGAGCATCCCGGCGTTCTCCACCTCCCGCCGCAGCGTCATGGACCACGAGAGGGCCGACGAGAACCTCGCCTACTCGCACCGCGCCATCGACGCCTGCGCCGCCATCGGCATCCCGCTGGTCAACTTCGGCTTCATGCGCGGCTTCACCCCCGCGCAGGCCGAGGCCCTGTGGTTCTGGCTGGAGCCCGGCTACTCCGACGACTTCTCCGACGAGGCGCGCCGCACCGCCGTGAAGAAGATCCAGGAACTGGCGAAGCACGCCCAGGAGGTGGGCGTGCAGATCGCGCTGGAGATGTACGAGGACACCTACCTCGGCACCGCCGACTCGGCCGTTCGGTTCATCCACGAGGTGGGCTACGACAACGTCGGCCTGAACCCCGACTTCGGCAACATCTGGCGCCTGCACCGCCCCGTGGAGCCGTGGGAGGAGATCGCGGCGAAGATGCTGCCGCACACCAACTACTGGCACCTGAAGAACTACTACCGCGACGAGGAGCCGAGCACCGGCTCGGTGCGCACGCACCCCGCGCCGCTGGAGTTCGGCACCATCAACTACCGCAAGGCCATCGCCATCGCGATCGAGTCCGGCTTCCGCGGCGCGTTCTGCGTGGAGCACTACGGCGGCGACAGCATCAGCGTCGGCGCCACCAACCGCGAGTACATCCGCCGCGTCCTGCCGAAGCAGACGCCCTGGGCGCCGTTCCGCACCCTCTGAGCGATCGAAGGAGACCGTTCCGCATGACGAAGATCTTCGGTGACCCGGCGTCGTTCGTCGACGAGTCCGTCGCCGGTTTCGTGGACATCTACTCCCGCTTCGTGCAGCCGGTGCCGCACGGGGTGATCCGTTCCACCGCCACCCCCGAGGGCAAGGTCGCGGTGATCGCCGGCGGCGGGTCGGGGCACTACCCCGCGTTCGCCGGCTACGTCGGGCCGGGCCTGGCCGACGGCGCGGTGTGCGGCAACGTGTTCGCCTCGCCCTCGACCCGCTGGGTCTACGACGTGGCCAAGGCTGCCAACCGCGGCGGCGGTGTCGTCCTCGGCTTCGGCAACTACGCCGGCGACATCCTCAACTTCGGCCTGGCCGCCGAGCGGCTGCGCGCCGAGGGCATCCCGGCCGAGCTGCTCGTCGTGACCGACGACGTGGCCAGCGAGGGCCAGGGGGCCAACGGGCAGCGCCGCGGCATCGCCGGCGACGTCGTCGCCTTCAAGATCGCCGGCGCGGCCGCCGAGGCCGGGTACGGCTTCGACGACGTGGTCCGCGTCTCGCGGCACGCCAACGACCGCACCCGCTCGATGGGCATCGCCTTCGCCGGCTGCACCCTGCCCGGGGAGACCGAACCGCTGTTCACGGTCACCGAGGGGCACATGGGCATCGGCCTGGGCATCCACGGCGAGCCGGGCATCTCCGAGGAGCCGATCGGCACCCCTGAGGAGATCGCCGACCTGCTGGTGGGCAAGGTCCTGGGCGGCAAGCCCGAGGGCGCGCCCGAGGGCGGGAAGCTCGCGGTCCTGGTCAACGGCCTCGGCTCGACGAAGTACGAGGAGCTGTTCCTCCTCTACGGGCCGATCGCCGCGAAGCTGCGCGCCGCCGGGTACGAGATCGTCGCCCCCCAGGTCGGCGAACTGGTCACCTCCCTGGACATGGCCGGTGCCTCGCTGACGGTCACGTGGCTGGACGAGGAGCTGGAGACCTTGTGGACCGCGCCGGCCCAGTGCCCCGCGCTGTCCGTCGGCCCCACCATCGAGACCACCCCCGCCCCGCGGTACGTCGCGCCGGAGGACGAGGTCGCCGACTACTCCGGCACCCCCGAGGCCGCTCAGGCGGCCGGCCAGCGGGTCGCCGCGCTGATCGAGGCCGTGCGCGACGTGCTCAAGGACGCCGAGGCCGAGCTGGGCCGCATCGACGCGATCGCCGGTGACGGCGACCACGGCACCGGCATGGTCAACGGATCGGTCGCCGCGGCCGCCGCCGCCCGCGCCGCCGCCGACGCCGGGGCCGGGGCGGGCGCGACGCTGTCCGCGGCCGGTGGCGCGTGGGCCGACCGGGCCGGCGGCACCTCGGGGGTGATCTGGGGCGTGCTGCTGCACGCCTTCGCCGACAAGCTCGGCGACGAGGGCACCCCCAGCGCGCAGCAGGCCGCCGAGGGCGCGCAGGCCTCCGTCGAGGCCGTCATGCGCCTGGCCGGGGCCCGCGTGGGCAACAAGACGATGCTGGACGCGCAGGTGCCCTTCGCCGAGGCGCTCGCCGAGCGCGTCGCGGCCGGGGACGACCTGAAGACGGCCTTCACCACCGCGGCGCAGGCGGCCACCGAGGCCGCCGAGGCCACCAAGGACCTGCGCCCGCAGATCGGGCGCGCCCGGCCCCTGGCCGAGCGGTCCCTGGGCCACCCCGACGCCGGCGCGATCTCCCTGGCGCTGGTGACCCGCACCATCGCCGACAAGCTTTGAACCGGAGGAACACCGTGACCGACCAGCAGTGGCGCGTCGTGCTCGCCGCCGACGAGGCGGGCGTGAGCTACAAGGACGCCATCAAGGCCGACCTGGAGAAGGACCCGCGGGTGAAGGAGGTCATCGACGTCGGGGTGGGCTCCGACACCGACAAGACCGCCTACCCGCACGTGGCCGTGGCCGGCGCCCGCAAGATCGCCGC
>NZ_JBBBEM010000133.1:0-53939 GCF_037154035.1 Kineococcus sp. G2
GCCTTGTCCTTGACGTCCACGCAGGGCTGGGCGATGACGTACGTCACTGCGTGCTGCTCCTCTCGTTGTCGGTGGTGCGGGTTCCGGTGGTGCGGCGGCGGTGCGAGCGCACCGAGTGGGCCACGGCGAGGGCGCCGACGACCACGACGACCGCGTAGACGGCCCAGCGGACCGCCTCGGGGGCGTCGACGGCGTCGCTGCGCAGCAGGGTGCGCGAGTTGGTGAGGACGATGACGGCGCCGACGGCCGAGCCCAGGACGTGCGGCGGGGCGTAGCGCACCAGCCAGGCGGCGATGGGTGCGGCGACCAGGCCCCCGGCCAGCAGCGCGAACACCCACGTCCAGGCGATCCCCTGCGAGCCGAGGCCGACGAGGAAACCGGCGCTGGCGGCGACGGCCACGAGGAACTCGCTGGTGTCGACCGAGCCGATGACCTTGCGCGCTTCCAGGCGGCCCGAGGCCAGCAGGGCCGGCGTGCCCACCGGCCCCCAGCCGCCACCGCCGGTGGCGTCGACGAACCCGGCGAACAACCCCAGCGGCGCGAGGAACCGCCGCCGCAGCGGGCGGTGCAGGGAACGCTCGTCGAAGCGCGCCACGGCCGAGCGCAGCAGGACGTAGACGCCCAGCAGCAGCAGCACGGCGCTGATGACGGGGGCGCCGACGTCCGTGGGCAGCGAGGAGAGCACGGTGGCGCCCGCGAAGGCGCCGACCGCGCCGGGCACACCCACGCGCACCACGACGCGCCAGTCCACGTTGCCGAAGCGCCAGTGGGCGGCACCGGAGGCCAGCGTGGTGCCGATCTCGGCCAGGTGCACGGTGGCCGACGCGGCCGCCGGACTCGCACCGACCACCAGCAGCAGCGTGGTGGAGGTGACGCCGTAGGCCATGCCGAGGGAGCCGTCGACGAGCTGAGCCAGCAGGCCGACCAGGGCGAGCAGGGCGATCTTGCGCACGAGAGGTCCGTCCGTCGTCCGTGGACCCGCAGGTCCGCGCTTGCCGGACGCCGAGCGGCGAACGGCCAGGTCTTCACCCGGAGCACCCCGCCGCGAAAGGAGGGTTGCCGACCAGCGAGCCGGGGCTTGGCGCTGGTACTCGTGACCGCTGCCGACCGTAGAGCAGCCTCGACCGCGGGTCAACACGTCCCACCGGGGCGGCGGTGGACCCGGCGCGCGGACGAGCCGGACGTGTTGGAGTTCCCGTGCTCGTGCCCTACCGTGGTCACGTGGTCCAGCCCTCTGCCGTGCGCCTGATCTCGCGCCGGTACGTCGACCTCATGCGGCTGCAGAGCGCCTACGCCTGCCGCTCCGGTCGCTCGCTGCACCCCACCAGCTGAGGGCCTCCTCACGAGGAGGACCCGTGCCCCCCGTGAGGTTCCATGACACCCGACGCCAGCACCACCCCCCTCGACCAGACCGCCCCGCCGGCACCGCGGCGCCCGGCGCGCGCACCGCGCCCGGGCGGCGACGGCCAGTGGCGCGTGGACGGCACGACGCCGCTGAACCACAACGAGGAGTTCAAGTCGGCCGACGGGGGCCTGAACGTCCGTGAGCGCATCGAGAACGTGTACGCGCACGGGGGTTTCTCCTCGATCGCCCCGGACGACCTCAACGGCCGGTTCCGCTGGTGGGGGCTGTACACCCAGCGGCGCCCCGGGATCGACGGCGGGCGCACCGCCCAGCTGTCCGCCCAGGAGCTGTCCGACGAGTTCTTCATGCTGCGGGTGCGGATCGACGGCGGTTCCCTGACGACCGAGCAGCTGCGCGTCGTCGGGCGGATCTCCACCGAGTTCGCCCGCGACACCGCGGACATCACCGACCGGCAGAACGTGCAGCTGCACTGGGTCCGCGTCGAGGACGTCCCGGAGATCTGGCGGCGGCTGGAGGCCGTGGGGCTGCAGACCACGGAGGCCTGCGGCGACACCCCGCGCGTCGTGCTGGGCAGCCCGGTGGCCGGCATCGCCCGCGACGAGATCCTCGACCCCACCCCCGTCATCACCGAGATCGTGGACCGCTTCATCGGCGACCCGGAGCTGGCGAACCTCCCGCGCAAGTTCAAGACCGCGGTGACCGGCCACCCCAGCCAGGACGTCGTGCACGAGATCAACGACATCTCCCTCGTGGGGGTCGTCCACCCCGAGCTCGGCCCGGGCTACGACCTGTGGGTGGGCGGCGGGCTGTCCACCAGCGCGCACCTCGCGCAGCGCCTGGGGGCGTTCGTCGCCCCCGAGGAGGCGGCGGAGGTGTGGCTGGGCGTGGTGAGCATCTTCCGCGACTACGGCTACCGCCGGCTGCGCAACAAGGCGCGCCTGAAGTACCTGGTGGCCGACTGGGGCGCGGAGCGCTTCCGCCGCGTGCTCGAGGAGGAGTACCTGCACCGCGCGCTGCCCGACGGGCCGCCGCCGCCCGCACCGCAGGGGCGCGGCGACCACGTCGGCGTCCACGAGCAGAAGGACGGCCGGTCCTACGTGGGCCTGTCCCCCACCGTCGGGCGGGTCAGCGGCACGCTGCTGGGTGAGCTCGCCGACGCGGCCGAGGCCGCCGGCTCGCACCGGGTCCGCCTGACGCCGCACCAGAAGGTCGTCGTCCTGGACGTCGAGCCGGAGCGCGTCGCGGGCTTCACCGCCCGAGCGGAGGAGCTGGGGCTGACGGCGAACCCCTCGCCGTTCCGGCGCACCACCATCGCCTGCACCGGCATCGAGTTCTGCAAGCTCGCGATCGTCGAGACCAAGGACACCGCGACGCGGGCGATCGAGGAGCTGGAGCACCGGCTGGCCGGGGTGGAGATCGACACCCCGATCACCCTGCACGTCAACGGCTGCCCGAACTCCTGCGCCCGCATCCAGACCGCCGACATCGGCCTGAAGGGCCAGCTGGTGCAGGACGAGCACGGCGAGCAGGTGGCGGGTTTCCAGGTTCACCTGGGCGGCGGCCTGGCGTCCGCCGACCGCGCCGAACCCGGCGTCGGGCGCACCGTGCGCGGGCTGAAGGTCACCGCCACCGGGTTGCCCGACTACGTCGAGCGGGTCGTGCGGCGCTACCTCGACACCCGTGAGCCGCGCGAGACGTTCGCGGCCTGGGCCCACCGCAGCGACGAGGAGGCTCTGCGATGAGCGAGAACACCACGACCACCGCGCCCCGCACCCGGCGCGAGCGCGAGGAGCTGCGGGAGCTGGCCGGGCGCGGCGCCGCCGAGCTGGCCGGCGCCGGCGCCGAGGAGGTCGCCGCCTGGGCGGCCGCCACCTTCCCCGGCACCCTCGCGGTCGCGTGCAGCATGGCCGACGCCGTCCTGCCCCACCTGATCTCGCGGTACGCGCCGGGCGTGGACGTCCTGTTCCTGGACACCGGTTACCACTTCGCCGAGACGCGCGGCACGCGCGACGAGGTGGAGTTCGCGCTGCCGGTGCGCGTCGTGGACGTCCTGCCCCGGCAGAGCGTGGCCGAGCAGGACGCCGAGTTCGGTCCCCGCCTGCACGAGCGCGACCCCGGCACGTGCTGCCGGCTGCGCAAGGTGGAGCCCCTGGCCGCTGCGCTGGGCGGGTACGAGGCGTGGGTGACGGGCGTGCGCCGCGAGGAGGCCCCCACCCGGGCCGGCACCCCGCTGGTGCAGTTCGACGAGCGGCACGGCCTGGTGAAGCTGAACCCGCTGGCCGCCTGGACGTTCGACGAACTGGTGGACTACGCCACCGCGAACTCCGTGCCGGTGAACCCGCTGCTGACGGCCGGCTACCCCTCCATCGGCTGCAAGCCGTGCACCCGCGCGGTCGCACCCGGCGAGGACCCGCGCTCCGGGCGCTGGGCCGGCACCGGCAAGACCGAGTGCGGGATCCACCTGTGAGCGCGGCGACCACGGCCACCGTGCCGGCCGCGCGCACCGGCGCCGCGCACCCCGTCCCCGCGCGCGTGGACGACCTGCGGGCCCTGGAGGCCGAAGCGGTCCACATCATCCGCGAGGTGGCCGCGGAGTTCGAGCGGCCCGTCCTGCTCTTCTCCGCCGGCAAGGACTCCATCGTCCTGCTCCGCCTGGCGGAGAAGGCCTTCCGGCCCTCCCCCGTGCCGTTCCCCGTGATGCACGTGGACACCGGTCACAACTTCGACGAGGTGATCGAGTTCCGCGACCGGCGCCTGGCGCAGGGCGGGCACCGCCTCGTCGTCGCCTCCGTGCAGGAGAGCATCGACGCCGGCCGCGTCCGGGAGGACGCACCGGGCGCCTCCCGCAACCGGCTGCAGACGCGCACCCTGCTCGACGCGCTCGCCGAGGGCGGTTTCGACGCCGCGTTCGGCGGGGCCCGCCGCGACGAGGAGCGCGCCCGCGCCAAGGAGCGGGTGTTCAGCGTCCGGGACGCGGCCGGGCAGTGGGACCCGCGCCACCAGCGCCCCGAGCCCTGGTCGCTGTACAACGGGCGCATCCACCGCGGCGAGCAGGTCCGGGTGTTCCCGCTGAGCAACTGGACCGAGCTGGACGTGTGGCGCTACATCGCCGCCGAGGGCCTGGAGCTGCCGAGCATCTACTACGCGCACGAGCGCGACGTCGTCGAGCGCGACGGGATGCTGCTGGCCGTCTCCGACCTCACGCCCGCCCGCCCCGGCGAGCGGGTGCAGCGACTGCGGGTGCGGTACCGCACCGTCGGCGACCTCACCATCACCGGCGCGGTGCGTTCCGACGCCACCGACGTCGACGCCGTCATCGCGGAGATCGGCACCGCGACCGTGTCCGAGCGCGGGGCCACCCGCGCCGACGACCGGACCTCCGCCGCCGCCATGGAGGACCGCAAGCGCGAGGGGTACTTCTGATGCGCGAACTGCTGCGGATGTCCACCGCCGGGTCGGTGGACGACGGCAAGTCCACCCTCATCGGCCGGCTGCTGCTCGACACCGGCAGCCTGCCCACCGACCACCTCGAGGCGGTCGACGGCCCGGACGGCCCGGACCTGGCGGCCCTGTCCGACGGCCTGCGCGCCGAGCGCGAGCAGGGCATCACCATCGACGTGGCGTACCGGTTCTTCTCCACCGACAAGCGCAACTACGTCCTGGCCGACACCCCCGGGCACGAGCGCTACACCCGCAACATGGTGACCGGCACCTCCAACGCGCACCTGGCGATGCTGCTCGTCGACGCGCGCTCCGGGGTGCTCGACCAGACGCGCCGGCACGCGCGCATCGCGACGCTGCTGGGGGTGCCGCACCTGGTGGCGGCCGTGAACAAGATGGACCTCGTCGACTTCGACCGGTCCCGGTTCTCGGCGGTGCGCGAGGAGCTGCGCGAGGTCGCCGACCGCCTCGGCGTGCGCATGCTCGTGGTGCCCGTCGCGGCCAAGCACGGCGACAACGTGGCGCGCCGCTCCGCCGAGACGCCCTGGTACGACGGCCCGACGCTCCTGGAGCACCTGGACTCCGTGGAGGTCCTGCCGCCGGACTTCGGCGTGGGGCGCCTGCGGCTGCCCGTGCAGTGGGTCTCGCGGCCGGTCGCCGGGCGCCGGCGCAGCTACACCGGCCGGATGGCCGCCGGGACCCTGCGCGCCGGTGACGAGGTCGTCGTGCTGCCCTCCGGTGCCCGCACCCGCGTCAGCGCCGTGGACACCCTCGACGACGGGCGGGAGGTGGCCGTGCCGCCGCTGTCGGTGGCGGTGGAGCTGGCGGACGAGATCGACGTGGGCCGCGGCGACGTGCTCGTCGCCCCGGAGGCCGAACCGGTGGTGACGCGCGAGCTGCGCGCGCAGGTGTGCTGGATGCACCCGGACCCCCTCCTGGTGGGCCGCCGGCTGCTGCTGAAGCACACCACGCGCACCGTGCGCGCCGAGGTCGGCGCCCTGCACGAGCGGATGGACCCGCGCACCCTGGCGGAACTGCCCGAACCGGACGCCCTGCAGCTCAACGACATCGGCGCGGTGACGCTGCGCACCGCCGTCGACCTCGTGGTGGAGCCGTACGCGCACAACCGCGACATGGGCGCGTTCGTCCTCATCGACGAGCACACCCACGACACGGTGGCCGCCGGGGTCGTGCGCGAGGCCGTCGACCGGCGCGCGGCGGCGTCGCGCGGCGAAGCCCCGGTCTGGCAGCCGTCCGCGGCAGCGCGCACCCACCCCGGCGCGGCGCTGTGGCTGGTGGAGGCGCCGGGTGCGCCGGACGGCGAGGAGGTCGCCCTGGCGGTGGAGGCGGCGCTGCTGGACGCGGGCCGCCCCGCCTACGCCCTGCGGGCGCGCAACGTGCGCGCCGGCCTGGCCGCCGACCTCGGCGACTCGGCACCCGAGCGCGCGGAGGCCCTGCGCCGCACCGCGCACGCGGCCCGGCTGCTCGCCGACGCCGGGTCGGTGGTGCTCGGCACCGCCGCGGACGAGGAGAGCGCGCGGACGGCGGCCACCGTGGTCACCGACGGCGGGCTCGCCGCGCGGGTGCTGGTGCTGCGCTCCGGTGAAGCGCCGGACGCGGCCGTGCAGCGCGCGCTGGCCGTCGTCGGCGGGGAGGCGGAGCCCGGCTGATGCAGCCGCTGCACCTGGACGTGCGCGGCCGCCGGGTCGTCGTGGCCGGCGGCGGGCCCCTCGCCGACCGCTGCGCCCGCGACCTGGCGGCCCTCGGCGCGGACGTGCTCGTGGTCTCGGCCCGGCTGTGCGAGGAGCTGGCCGAGCAGCGCGACGCCGCAGCGGTGCGCTGGCGCGAGGGCGAGCTCACCGGCACCGACCTGGACGGCGCCTGGCTCGTGCACGCCGCCACCGGCGACGCCCGCGAGGACGACGCCGTGGCGGCGCTCGCCGAGCAGCGGCGGCTGTGGTGCGTGCGCCCGGACGCCCCGGCGGCCGGCACCGCCGTGGAACCGGCCGTCGTGCGCCGCGACGACGTCGTGCTCTCGGTGGACACCGGCGCCGACACCGCCCGCGCCCGCGCGCTGGCCGTGCGACTGGGGCACCTCGTGGACTCGGGCGCGGCTCCGCTGCGGCGGCACCGGCCCCGCGCGGGCCGCGTGGTCCTCGTCGGCGGCGGACCCGGTGAACCGGAGCTGCTCACCCTGCGCGGGCGCCGCCGGCTGGCCGAGGCCGACGTGGTGGTGGTGGACCGCCTGGCGCCCACGGGCGTCCTCGCCGAGCTGGACCCCGACGTGCAGGTCGTCGACGTCGGCAAGACCTCCGGCAACCACCCCGTGCCGCAGGAGGAGATCAACCGCGTGCTCGTCGACGCGGCCCTGGCCGGCCGCACCGTGGTGCGGCTGAAGGGCGGGGACCCGTACGTCCTCGGCCGCGGCGGCGAGGAGGTGATCGCCTGCCGGGAGGCCGGTGTCGAGGTGGAGGTCGTCCCCGGCGTCACGAGCGCGTTCGCGGTGCCCGCGGCGGCGGGCATCCCCGTCACCCACCGCGGTGCCTCGCGCTGCGTCACGGTCCTGTCCGGGCACGAGGACCTCGACGAGGGCGACCTGGCCGCCCTGGCGCGCCTGGACGGCACCCTCGTGGTGCTCATGGGGGTCACGGCCCTGCAGCGCCTGGCCGACGCGCTGCTGGAGGCGGGCAAGGACCCCGCCACCCCGGTCGCGGTCGTGCAGGACGGGTGGAGCGCCCGCCAGCGCACCACCACCGCTCCCCTGGCGCGGATCGCGGAGGTGGCCCGGGCGGCCGGCGTGCGGCCGCCGGCGGTGGTGGTGGTCGGTGAGGTCGTCAGTGCGCTGGACGGGGCGGACCGGCAGGGGGTTTGACGCACGGCGGGCCGGGCACGGCTCCGCCGTGGACCTGCGGAACCGCTCGATCGTGATCACCGGTGCCGGCAGCGGCATCGGCCGTGCGCTGGCGCTGCAGTTGGCCGGACAGCCAGCGCGCCTGACCCTCGTGGGACGGCGCGCCGGCCCCCTGGAGGAGGTGGCCGCTCTCGTCCGCGAGCGGGGCGGCCGGGCGCACGTCGTCGCGGCCGACCTCACCGCCCCCGGTGCGCCTCGAGAGGTGGCCGACAGCGCCCGTGACGCCTTCGGCGGGCTGGACGTCCTGGTCAACAACGCCGGCAACGTGCGCGCCGGCCGGCTGGAGTCGCTGCAGGAGAGGGAGGTGCTGGCTCAGATCGCCCTGAACCTGACCGCTCCGATCCTGCTGACCAGGGCCGCCCTGCCGCTGCTGCGCGCCGCCGGGGACGGGTTGGTGGTCAACGTCTCCTCCGGCATCGGGCTGGTGGCACTGCCCTTCTACGCGACGTACGCCGCCACCAAGGCCGGTGTCGCGCACTTCGGCGACGCCCTGCGGCGGGAGCTGGCCGGGGAGGGGGTACGGGTGCTCAACGTCTACCCCGGCGCCACCAGCACCCCGATGATGGAGAGCTCGCGCGCCGGCGCCGAGCACGGCTTCGAGTACGAGAGCGCCGAGGACGTCGCGGCCGCCGCGATCGTCGGCATCGGCGAGGACCAGCTGCGCGTGGTCCGCGGCGGGCAGACGCGTCGGCGCATGGTCGAGCTGGACCGCGACGACCCGGCCGCGGTCGACGCGCTGCTCGCCGCGCGCAAGGACGCGCTCGAGGAGGCCGTCACCGAGCACTCCACCGTCTGAACCCGGGTGGCGCCGCACACGGATGCGCGCAGGGGGTCCGCGGTGTGCACCGCGGACCCCCCGCCGAGCAGTACCCGGGTTCAGCGCGTGCCCGGCTCCGGGCCCACCGCGATGGGCGCGCGCACCGCGTTGCCCCACTCCGTCCAGGACCCGTCGTAGTTGCGCACGTTCTCCAGGCCCAGCAGGTGCGTCAGCACGAACCAGGTGTGGCTGGAGCGCTCACCGATGCGGCAGTAGGTGATCGTATCCGTCTGCGGGGTCAGTCCCGCGGCGTCGAAGTAGATCTCCTCGAGCTGCGAGCGGTCCTTGAAGGTGCCGTCCTCGTTGGCCGCCTTCGCCCACGGCACGCTCGCCGCGCCCGCGATGTGCCCGCCGCGCAGGGTCCCCTCCTGCGGGTAGTCAGGCATGTGGGTGCGCTCACCGGTGTACTCCGGCGCGGAACGCACGTCCACCAGGCCGCCGCGGTGCTCGCGCACGTCCGGCGCGAACGCGCGCACGCGGCTGTCGTCGCGCTCCACGACGGGGTACTCGGTGCGCTCGCGCTGCGGCGCCTCGGTGGTCAGATCGCGACCCTCGGCGGCCCACTTGGCGCGGCCACCGTCCAGCAACCGCACGTCCTCGTGGCCGAACAGGGTGAACACCCACAGCGCGTACGCGGCCCACCAGTTGCTCTTGTCGCCGTACAGCACGACCGTGTCCTCGCGGCGGATCCCCTTGCGGGAGAGCAGGTCCGCGAACCCCGCGCCGTCGACGTAGTCGCGGGTGACGGGGTCGTTCAGCTCGGTGTGCCAGTCGACCTTGACCGCGCCGGGGATGTGGCCGGTCTCGTACAGCAGGACGTCCTCGTCGCTCTCCACCACGACCAGACCCTCACGGCCCAGGTTCTCCGCGAGCCAGGCGGTGCTCACGAGCTTCTCGGGGTGGGCGTAGGCGGCGAACTTCGCCTCGGTGGTGTCGGTGGGCACCGCGACGGACGTGGGCGTGGGCATGTGTTCCTCTCGGGTTCGGGACGGACCCTGCCGTCGCACGACGGCAGGGCGGTGTTTCAGCGGTGGGTCCTCCGTGCGCCCGGGATCGGGCGGAGGTGGCGGCGGAGTGCGCCTCGGGTCCGCGAGGCGCACCCCGCGGTCGGGGTCCGCGCGTCAGCGACAGGCGGCGGAACCGCGGCGGCACAGGTCGATGTGCCGTCGGGAGTGCAGTTCGGTGGTGCGGTCCTGCGTCATGCCGTGCCCTCCATCGGTCCTGGCGGAAGCACCCACGCCCTGCGGGAGGGGGGTTGCTGCGGCGTCGTCGAGCCAGGTCTCTCGGCCGCTCTGGATGGTCGTGGGCCACACCGTGCCCGTTGCGGGGCAGTGCTGTCAACCTCGACCGGGGCGTGGAGCGCCGCCGCCGCTCAGGCGGGGACGACCTCCAGCGCGCGGCACGCCACGGCCCCGCCCACACCGGTCCCCTCGACCCGCACGGTGGTGCTCTCCCCGGGTGCGAGGTCGCGCGCGACGGCCCGCCCGACGCCCAGCTGCGCGTCGGCGGCGTCCATCCACTCCACGGCGACGGCGAGGCTGCGCGTCTGCTGCGCGGTGTTGGTCACCTCCACCACGGCGGTGGCGGCACCGGAGGCGTCGGGCTCGCCGCAGCCGGTCACCGCCACGCCCTCGGGCGACCCGGACGGCCGCGTGCCGCCGGCGAGGCCCCCGGCGGGGTCGGCCGGGAGCTCCCCCGCCACGTCCCCGGGGGCGTCCTCGACCACGTCCGTGACCACGTCGTCGCGGGCGGCGGCGGTGACGGCGACGACCACGGCGGCCGCGGCCAGCGACAGCACCAGCCCGGCCGCGGCGGTGCGCCGCACCGGGCCGCGGCCGCGCAGGAGGGCCACCAGGCCCGCCGCGGCGCCGAGCACCGCCAGGCACAGGGCCAGCACGTGCAGGCTCGGCACCAGCCCGGTCAGCGCACCGGCGAGCCCGAGGACGACGGAGGCGATCGCGACACCGCCGGGCCTGCGCCGACCACGCGGTGGTGCCGGTGGCGTGGGCGTGCGCGTCGTCATGGTGGACCCCGGGGGCTCGTCGTCGTGCTCCTGGCCCCACCAGGGTAGGCGAACCCCCCGGACACGGCGAGAGGGCCGGTTCCGAACGGAACCGGCCCTCTCCTCACCGCTGCGCGGTGATCCCCTGTCGGGCTGACAGGATTTGAACCTGCGACCCCTTGACCCCCAGTCAAGTGCGCTACCAAGCTGCGCCACAGCCCGATGGCCCGCTCCCCCGTTGCCGGGCGGCGAACCGGGGTAAACCCTACATCACTTCCGGCGCTTCTCCCGCACCCGGACGCTCAGCTCGATCGGGGTGCCCGTGAAGCCGAACTCCTCGCGCAGGCGCCGCTCCAGGAAGCGGCGGTAGCCGGCCTCCAGGAAGCCGCTGGCGAAGACCACGAAGCGCGGCGGACGCGTGGAGGCCTGCGTGCCGAACAGGATGCGCGGCTGCTTGCCGCCGCGCACCGGGTGCGGGTGGGCCGCCACGACCTGCCCCAGGAAGCTGTTGAGCCGCCCGGTGGGCACGCGGGTGTCCCACGACTCCAGGGCGGTGTCCAGGGCCGGCACGAGCCGCTCCAGGTGCCGGCCGGTCATCGCCGAGACGTTCACCCGCGGCGCCCACGGGATCTGGACCAGCTCCTTCTCGATCTCGCGCTCGAGGTAGTGCCGGCGCTCCTCGTCGGTCAGGTCCCACTTGTTGTAGGCCACCACGAGCGCGCGACCGGACTCCACGACCATCGAGATGATCCGGATGTCCTGCTCCGTGAGCGGCTCGCTGGCGTCCAGGAGCACCACGGCCACCTCCGCCTTCTCCAGCGCCGCCTGCGTGCGCAGCGAGGCGTAGAAGTCGGCCCCCTTGGTCAGGTGCACCCGGCGGCGGATGCCCGCGGTGTCCACGAAGCGCCAGGTGCGCCCGCCCAGCTCGATGAGCTCGTCCACCGGGTCGCGGGTGGTGCCGGCGGTGGGGTGCACCACGACCCGCTCGGAACCGGCCAGCTTGTTGAGCATGCTGGACTTGCCGACGTTCGGGCGGCCCAGCAGCGCCACCCGGCGCGGCCCGCCCACCGGCAGCGCCCCGCCGACGGCGGAGACCGGCGGCAGCAGCCGCACCGCCGCGTCCAGCGCGTCGCCCGTGCCGCGCCCGTGCAGCGCG
This sequence comes from Kineococcus sp. G2, assembly GCF_037154035.1. Lineage (NCBI taxonomy): Bacteria > Bacillati > Actinomycetota > Actinomycetes > Kineosporiales > Kineosporiaceae > Kineococcus > Kineococcus sp. G2. The sequence goes on from NZ_JBBBEM010000133.1 coordinate 11,694, forward strand.
GAGACCGGGTACGGCTCGCCCAGGCCCAGCGCCCACAGCTCGGTGGCGTCGGCCTCCTGGCGCGGCCCGTCCACCTTGTTCGCCACGAGGACCACCGGCTTGCCGGAGCGGCGCAGCATCCGCACCACCTGCTCGTCGGAGGAGGTCGCACCCACCGTGGCGTCCACGACGAACACCACCGCGTCGGCCAGGTCGATCGCGATCTCCGCCTGCTCGGCCACCGCCAGGTCCAGCCCCTGGACCTTGCGCTCCCAGCCACCGGTGTCCACCAGCGTGAAGTCGCGCCCGGCCCAGTTCGCCGGGTAGGAGACGCGGTCGCGCGTGACGCCGGGGACGTCCTCCACGACCGCCTCGCGCCGGCCGATGATGCGGTTGACCAGGGTCGACTTGCCCACGTTCGGGCGACCCACGACCGCCAGCACCGGCAGCGGCCCGTCCGGTGCGTCCTCGGGGCCGCCGGGGCCCTCGGACTCCAGCAGGGCGACGTCCTCCGGGGAGAGGTCGTACTCCTCCAGGCCGACGCGCAGGGCGTTCTCCACGCCGGCGTCGTGCTGGGCGTCGTGCTGGGCGTCGTGCTCGTTCGGGGTGTCGGGGTTGCTCACCGCTGGCCTCCGGTTACGTCGTCGGACGCCATGTCGCCGAGCCCCAGCTCGTCGGCGTCCAGGTGGTCGGGCAGGGGGGTTCCGGTGCGGCGCATGCTGTCCAGGACGTGCGCGGAGAGGCGGTCGCGGACCTGCTCCACGGCCGCGGCGAGCGCGGCGCGGCCCGGCACGCCGGGTTCCTTCACGACGGTGAAGGGTTCCCCGAAGCAGTAGTGCAGCCTCCGGCGCGGCGGCGGGGCGGTGCGGTTGCGCTCGCCCGGGCGGTGCGCGCCCAGGCACGCCACCGGAACCACCGGGGCCCCGGACTGCAGCGCGATCCAGGCGATGCCGGAGCGCACCGACGCCGCGTCCCCGCGGCCGCGGGTGCCCTCGGGGAACACCCCGGCCGCACCGCCCTCGGCGAGCACGCGCAGCACCGTCTGCAGGGCGTCGCGGTCGCCGTGGCTGCGGTCGATGGGGATCTGCCCGGCGCGCAGCAGCGCCCAGCCGAGGAGGCCGCCGAACATCTCCTTCTTCACCAGGAAGGCCACGTCGCGCGGCGCCACCCCGTACAGCAGGGGGCCGTCGGTCAGGGAGGCGTGGTTGGAGGCCAGCAGCACCGGCCCGGTGGCCGGCACGTTCTCGGCGCCGTGCACGGTGGAGTGCCACACCACGTGCGCCAGGAACCTGCCCGTGGCCCTCGTCCACGCCTGCGGACGCCCGGCGCGCGGGACGGCGACCTCCTGCGCGGCGGCGCTCACGCCCCGGCCCCCGCGGCGCCGCGCACGAGCTCGAGCAGGGCGGCGACGGTGCCGTCGAAGTCCAGGTGCGTGGAGTCCAGGGTGACGACGCCGTCGGCCGCGGTGGTGAAGGCCGTGGTGCGCGCGTCGACGCGGTCGCGCTCGGAGACCGAGCGCCGCACCGCCTCCACCGCGGCGGCGTCGGCGGCCCCCAGGTCCTGCTGCGCGCGGCGCGCCAGGCGCACCCGCTCGTCCGCGGTCAGCAGCACCCGCACGTGGGCCTCGGGCGCGACCACGGTGGTGATGTCGCGCCCCTCGGCGACCACGCCGGGACGCGCGCCCGGAGCCGGTGCGGCGCAGGCGGACTCGATGAGGGCGCGCTGGCGCAGCACCAGGTCCGAGCGGACGGCGGGCACGGCGGCGACCGCGCTGACGGCGGCGGTCACGTCCGCGCCGCGCACCTGCTCGCTCACGTCCTGCTCGGTGCCGTCGGCACCGACGACCGCGATCGCCGGGGCCTGCGGGTCGGTGCCCACCGACAGCGCCACCGCCCGCACGTGCGCCGCGACGGCGTCGGCGTCGGCGAGGTCGACACCGGCCCGCAGCGCGGACCAGGTCACGGCGCGGTACATGGCGCCGGTGTCGAGGAACGCCACGCCGAGCGCGCGCGCCGCGGCGCGGCTGACGCTGGACTTGCCGGAACCGGAGGGACCGTCGACCGCGACGACGATCCCCGCGGGCAGGGCCGGGCCGGCCCCGGCGGAGGCGGCTTCGGCGGGCGCGACGGGACCGCTGGAGGAGGTGGGCACCGGACGAGGCTAGTCGACCGGGCGGGCACCCACGGACCCCGGCGCCGGGTGGCCGGGCGCCGCCCGCTCAGGACGCCGGGACGGTCCAGCCCCGCGCCCGCAGCGCCTCCGCCAGCGGGCGCGCGGCGGCCGGCAGCACGTCCACCGACGCCAGCGCGACCGCCTGCCCCGGGGAGTGCTCCAGGCGCAGGTCCTCCAGGTTCACACCCGCCGCGCCCACGTCGGCCAGCAGCCGGGCCAGCTCGCCGGGGCGGTCCGGCACGACCACGACCACGGTGGCGTAGAGGGCGGGCGCACCGCCGTGCTTGCCGGGGATGCGGTCGCGACCGGCGCCGCCGGCGGCGATGAGAGCGGCGAGGGTGCCGCGCGCGCCGGGGGCCCCGGGGTCGCGCTGCAGGGCCCGCAGGGCGCCGACCACGTCCCCGAGGTCCTGCGCCAGCGCCTCGAGCACGTCGGCGACGGGTCCGGCGTTGGCGGCGAGGATCTGCGCCCACAGGGCGGGGTCGCTGCCGGCGATGCGGGTGACGTCGCGCAGGCCCTGACCGGCCAGGGCGACCGCCGGCTCGGGCGCCTCGCGCAGGCGCGCGGCCACCAGGCTGGCGGCGACCTGCGGGGCGTGCGAGACGAGGGCGACGGCCTCGTCGTGCTCGGCGGCGGGCATGGTCACCGGCACGCCGCCGCAGTCCAGGGCGAGGTCGTGCACGAGGGCGACGGCGCGCCGGTCCACCGCCCCGGTGGCGGCGATCACCCACGGCCGGCCGGCGAAGAGGTCCGCGCGCGCCGAGACGGCGCCACCGCGCTCGCGCCCGGCCATCGGGTGCCCGCCGACGTAGCGGGACAGGTCCGCGCCCGCCGCGCGCAGCGCCGCCAGCGGACCGCCCTTGACGCTGGCGACGTCGGTGACGACGGCGCCCGGATGGGCGGCCAGCTCGGCCGCCACGACGTCGGCGACCACGTCCGGCGGGGCGGCCACGAGCACCAGCCGCGGGTCGTCGCCCTCGGCGGGCAGCCGGCCGGCGCCCAGGTCGCGGGCGAGGGCCACCGCGGTGGGCGAGACGTCGCTGAGGACGACGTCGACACCGCGCAGGGACAGCGCCAGACCGGCGGAGGCGCCGAGCAGCCCGGTGCCCACCACGCGCACCGTGCCGCCGGTGCGCGCCGGTGCGGTCGCGTCGAGGGTCACCGCGGCCTACTGGGCGATGTCGCGGCGCAGGGCCTGCGCGCCGCGCAGGTAGACGTGGCGGACCTCGGAGCGGGGCCGGGACGTCTCGACGTGCGCCATGAGGCGGATCACCCGCGGCATGGACCCGGTGATCTCCAGCTCGCGCGCGCACATGAGGGGCACGTCGCCCATGCCGAGCTCGCGCGCGGCCACGGCCGGGAACTCGCTCGTCAGGTCCGCGGTGCAGGTGAACAGGACGCTGATGAAGTCGTCGAGGTCGAGCTCGTTGAGCCGGACCACCTCCGAGACGAGCTCGCGCGTCGCGCCGAGCACGACGTCGCGCTCGTCCACGTCGACCTGCACCGCACCGCGCACCGCCCGAACAGCCACGGGCCCCACCGTAGCGACGGCCGCGGCGGTCGCGGTCGTCGCCCCGCCGCTCACAGGCCCACGGCCGCCATGAGCTGCTGCACCTCGCCGCGCGTGAGGCGGCGGTTCTTGCCGGGCTTGAGGTCGCCGAGCACGAGCGGGCCCATCTGGGTGCGCACGAGCTTCAGGACGGGGTAGCCCTCCGCGTCCAGCAGGCGCCGCACGACGTGCTTGCGGCCCTCGTGCAGGACGACCTCGACGAGCGCGTACCCGGGCTTGGAGTCCACCAGGCGGAAGGAGTCGACGGTGACGGGGCCGTCGTCCAGCTCCACGCCGGCGCGCAGGTTCCTGCCCAGGTCGCGCTTGACGGGCCCGCGGACCTCCGCCAGGTACGTCTTCTGCACGCCGAAGGAGGGGTGCTGCAGGCGGTGCGCGAGGGCGCCGTCGTTGGTCAGCAGGATCAGGCCCTCGGTGTCCAGGTCGAGGCGGCCGACGTGGAAGAGGCGCTCCTCGCGCGGGCCGACCATGTCGGCGAGGTTCAGGCGGTCCTGCTCGTCGAACATCGTGGAGACCACGCCCTTGGGCTTGTTCACCACGATGTAGACCATGTCGTCGTCGACCGAGAAGCGCAGGCCGTCGACGTGGACGACCTGGCGGGCCGGGTCGATGCGCACCCCGAGCTCGGTGACGACCTGGTCGTCGACCGTGACGCGGCCGGCGGTGATCATCTCCTCGCAGGCGCGGCGCGAACCGGCGCCGGCCTGGGCGAGGAACTTCTGCAGGCGCACGCCCTCGGGGTCGTGCACGTCGCCGCCGCGGCGCGGCGGCGCGGGGCCGCGGCGCGGCGGTGCGGGAGCGGGCGTGATGTCGTCGGTCATGCGGCGCGCGGAGCCGCGGCCGGCGGAGCGCTTGCCGGGCTGGTCCCCGGCGCGCTTGCCGAACGGCTTGCCGCCGCCCTTGCCGCCGGCGCCGCCCTTCCCGGCCGCGGCCGGCCTGCCGCGGCCCTGGGCGGGCCGGCCGCCGGTGCCGCCCTGGCGGCGGCTGCCGCCCCCTCGGGGCGCGGTGGGGCTCATCGTGGTTCCTCCTGCTGGTCGTCGGGCGCCGCGGGGGCCTCCGGCTCGGCCGGGGCCGCCGGCGCCGCGTCGTCCGCGGCGCTCGCGCGCTCGGGTCCATCATCCCCCACCGCGGGCGGCTCGCCGACCGCACCGGCCGCGGGCTCACCGGCGGGCTCACCGGCGGGCGCGGCCACCGCGTCCGCCACCGCCCCCGCGAGCGCCGCGCCCGGCTCGGCGGCCAGCACCTCGCGCGGCTCCAGGTCGTCGGGGTCGACGTCCTCGGGCAGGAAAGGCGCCAGCGGCGGCAGGTCCTCGAGGCGCTCGAGCCCCATGCGCTGCAGGAACTCCTCGGTGGTGCGGTAGAGGGTCGCCCCGCTGGTGGCCTCCACCCCGGCCTCGGCGACCAGGCCGCGGGTGAGCAGCGTGCGCATGACGCCGTCGACGGACACCCCGCGCACGGCGGACACGCGCGCCCGGCTGACGGGCTGGCGGTAGGCGACGATCGCGAGGGTCTCCAGGGCGGCCTGGGTGAGCTTGGCGGTCTGCCCGTCCAGCAGGAACGCCTCCACCACGTCGGCGTGCTCGGCGCGCGAGTACACCCGCCAGCCGCCGCCGGACTCGCGCAGCTCGAACCCGCGCCCGTCCTCGGTGTACTCCCCGGCCAGCTCGCGCAGCAGCAGGTCGACCTCGTCGGGCGACTCGCCGGTGGCGCGCGCCAGCGCCTCGGCTCCCACCGGCTCGTCGGCGACCATGAGCACCGCCTCGATCGCGGCGCGCACCCGCCGCCCGGGGTCGTCCGCGGCCCCGTGCGCGGGTCCGGCCACCGGGGGCTCCGGGACGTCCTCCACGAGGTCCTCGACCGCGTCCCGCACGTGCTCGCTCACCGCTCTCCCCCCGGCGCGGCGTCCGCGCCCTCGAACTCGTCGACACCCGCCAGCACGGCGGCGGCACCGGCCGCGCCGTCGCCGGCCGCGCCGTCCCAGCGCACGGTCAGCGCCCCCAGGGCCTCCGGCTGCTCCAGGCGCACCCGCCGCTCGCGGAACAGCTCCAGCACCGCCAGGAACCGGGCGACGACGACGAGGGTGCCCAGCTCCCCCTCGCCGGCGTCGGCGGCGATCTCGGCGAAGGTCAGGCTGCCGCTGCGGCGCAACCGCTCGACCACGAGCGCGGCCTGCTCGCGCACGCTGACCGCGCTGGCGTGCAGGTGGTCCAGCCCGACCGCGGGGACCGGCTTCGGCGTCAGGGCGCGCGCGGCGATCGCGGCGAACTGCTCCGGGCTGACGGTGAGGACCAGGTCCGGCAGCAGCCGCTCGAAGCGCGGCTCGACGGCCACCGCGCGCGGCACCCGCCGCGAGGCCTGCGCGAACCGCTCCGCCAGCACTGCGGCGACCTGCTTGTAGGCGCGGTACTGCAGCAGCCGGGCGAACAGCAGGTCGCGGGCCTCCAGCAGCGCCAGGTCCTCGGGGTCCTCCACCTCGGCGGCCGGCAGCAGGCGGGCGGCCTTCAGGTCCAGCAGCGTGGCGGCCACGACGAGGAACTCGCTGGCCTCGTCCAGGTCCCAGTCGCCCTCTCCGGCCGAGGCGGCGCGCAGGTGCGCGATGAAGTCGTCGGTCACCCGGGCCAGCGCCACCTCGGTGACGTCGAGCTGGTGCTTGGTGATCAGGCCGAGCAGGAGGTCGAAGGGGCCGGCGAAGTTCTCCAGCCGCACCTCGAAACCGGTGCGACCGCCGGCGGGGTCGGTGCTGCCCGTGCCCGCGGGCACGGGCTCGCGGGGAGGGGCGGCCACGCGCCCCACCGTACCCAGCCGGCCCGCGTCACCGGATCGGCGCAGGCGCGCGTGCGGCGAGCGGGTGGTCCGGTGGCGCGGCGCGCACCCGGCAGCGGCGGCGGTCCCAGCATGGACCGGGTGCGCCTCGTCCTGACCCTCGTGCAGCCCGGACCGGCCGGGGCGGTCCGCGACGTCGACGTGTCCGTGGCCGACGACGCGGCGGTCGCCGACCTCGCGCGTGCGCTGGGCGCGTCGGCGGGGCTGTGGCTGGGTGCGACACCGCTGGAGGGGGCGCAACCCCTGCGCGAGAGCGCGGTGCGCTCCGGAGCGGTCCTCGGCGTCGGCGCCGCCGTGCCCGGCGTGCCCGCCGAACCTGGCGGGGTCGTCGACGTGCTGGTCGCCTCGGGCCCGGGCGCGGGCGCGGTCCACCGGCTGCTGCCGGGCGAGCACCGGCTGCCGCAGGCACCGCAGGTCGCGGTGGAGGTGCGCGGCGACGGGTCGGTCGCGGTGCGGGTCGACGCCGCGCAGGCGGGCTCGACCCGCCCCGCCGCACCCCGCACCCGGCCCCTGCCCGGCCCGTTCGTCGTGCACGACGACGCACCCGCCACCACCGGCCGCCGTCGCCGGCGGCGGAGCGCCGCCGCTCAGGACCCCGTGCAGGTGCACGCCGCGGACGCCGGCGTGCCGCTCGTGCACCTCGACCGGCGCGCACCGCGCACGCCGACCCCGTGGCCGGCGCAGGTCCCCCTGGTGGCCGGCGACGTCCTGCTGCGGGTGCAGCGGCCCGAACCGCCGGACGCCGTCCTGACCCCGGACCCGCGCGGCGCCCGGCGGGGCTTCAACCGGCCGCCGCGGCTGCTGCCGGCGCAGCGCAGCAGCGCCTTCGTCCTGCCGGCGCCACCTCAGCGGCCGGAGAAGCAGCCCCTGCCGTGGCTGCTGGCTCTCGCCCCGCTGATCGCCTCGGGCGCCCTGTACTGGTTCACCCGCTCCCCGTACACGCTGGTGCTCGCGGTGCTCGGGCCCGTGACGGCCCTCGGCACGGCCCTCGGGGGCCGGCGCCACGGCGCTTCGCGGCACCGCCGCGCCGTCGCCGAGCACCGGGCGCGCACCGCCGCCGTCCGCCGCGACGCCTACGCCGCGCTGCTCGCCGAGCGCGAGCGCAGGACCCGCGACGCACCGGACCCGGCGACCCTGCTGCTGCTGGCCACGGGGCCGCGCGCCCGGCTGTGGGAGCGCCGCCGGCCGGACCCCGACTGGCTGCGCACCCGCCTGGGCACCGCCGACCTGCCCAGCGAGGTCACGCTGAAGGACCCCTCGCGCGAGGAGCACGAGGGCCCGCTGCGCTGGAGCGCGGCGGACGTGCCGGTCACGGTGGACCTGGCGCAGGTGGGCGTGCTGGGGGTCGCCGGCCCGGCCGCCCGGCGGCGGGCGCTCGCCGCCGGGTGCGTCGCGCAGGCCGCGGTGCTGGCCAGCCCCACCGACCTGGAGGTCGTCGTGCTCGGCCTGGAGGTGGAGGAGGCGTGGGACTGGGTGCGCTGGCTGCCGCACGCCCGCCGCGAGCACGCTCCCGTCGGCGCGGCCGTCGCCGCCGGCACCGACCCCGCCGCCGCCACCGCCCGGCTGGCCGAGCTGACCGACCTGCTGGCCGCTCGCCGGGCGGTGCTCACCGAGCGCGCCGGTGCCCCGTCCGCGGCACCGGCGTGGCGGGAGGTGCTCGTGGTCCTCGACGGCGCCCGCGCGCTGCGCGCCCTGCCCGGCACCGTGTCGCTGCTGCAGGAGGGCCCGGCGCTGGGCGTCCGCCTGGTGTGCCTGGACGAGGACGTGCGCTCGCTGCCCGAGGAGTGCCGCGCCGTGGTCGACGCCTCGACCGCTCCGGGGACCGTGGGGGTCAGCGGGGTGGGGACCGTCGAGGGCGTGCGCTTCGACGAGGTGGCCCCGGCCTGGTGCGAACGGCTGGCCCGCGCCCTCGCACCGCTGCGCGACTCCTCCAGCGAGGACCTGACGCAGAACCTGCCCGCCGCGTCCCGGCTCGTCGACGTCCTCGCCCTCCCGGTGGAGGCGGACCTGCTGCCGCAGCACCTCCTGCAGCGGTGGGACGCGGGCGGGCGCAGCACGCTGGCCACGATCGGCGAGGCCGCGGACGGTCCCCACGTCGTGGACGTGCGCGCCGACGGCCCGCACGGGCTCGTCGCGGGCACGACCGGTTCCGGCAAGTCGGAACTGCTGCAGACGGTCATCGCCTCGCTGGCGGTGGTGAACCGCCCCGACGAGTTCACCTTCGTGCTCGTCGACTACAAGGGCGGCGCCGCGTTCGCCGACTGCGCGCACCTGCCGCACACGGTCGGCGTGGTGACGGACCTGGACGGGCACCTGACGGCGCGGGCCCTGGCCAGCCTGGGTGCCGAGCTGAAGCACCGCGAGCACCTGCTGGCGAGCGCGGGCGCCAAGGACGTGGAGGACTACACCGCCGCGCGCGACGCGGCGGGCGGCGACCTGCCGCCCCTGCCGCGCCTGCTGATCGTCATCGACGAGTTCGCGGCGCTCGTCGCGGACCTGCCCGACTTCGTGACGGGCCTGGTGGACATCGCCCGCCGCGGCCGTTCGCTGGGCGTGCACCTGCTGCTGGCCACCCAGCGCCCCGCCGGTGTCGTCAGCGCCGAGATCCGCTCGAACACGGCGCTGCGGATCGCGCTGCGGGTCACGGACACCGCCGACAGCCGGGACGTGCTGGACGCGCCGGACGCCGCCACCGTCCCCCGCTCGCTGCCCGGGCGCGCCTACGGGCGCTCGGGGACCGCGCCGCTGGTCGCGTTCCAGGCAGCGCGCGTGGGCGGCCGCGCCGGGGAGGGCGCGCGCAGCGAGGTGGCGCCCCTGTCGCTGCGCCCCGCCCCGGCCGGGCGGGCGGAGCCCGGTGCGCCCGGGCGGGCGGTCGAGGACACGCCCACCGACCTCGCGCTGCTGGTGGCGGGGCTGCGCGCGGCGGCCGAGCGCGCCGGGGTGCCCGCACCGCGCCGCCCCTGGCTGCCGGCGCTGCCGGCGGTCGTGGTGCTGCCCGCGGCCGGGGCACCGGTGCGCGGGCGGGTCGAGCCGCTGGTGCTGGGCACCGTGGACCTGCCCCGCGAGCAGCGGCGCGCACCGTCCCTGCTGGACCTGTCGGCCGGGACCCACCTGGGTGTGGTCGGGGCGGCCAGGTCCGGCCGCTCCGGTGCGCTGCGCGCCGTCGCCGGCGCCGTGGCCGCCACCTGCCACCCGGCCGACGTGCACCTGTACGGCATCGACTGCGGTGGCGGCGCCCTGCTGCCGCTGACGAGCCTGCCGCACACGGGAGCCGTGGTGACGCGCGACCAGGTCGACCGCCTCGCGCGGCTGGTCGACCGCCTCGGCGAGGAGGTCCAGCGGCGGCAGCGGGCGCTGGCGGAGGGAGGTTTCGCCTCGCTCGCCGAGCAGCGCGCCCACGCACCGCAGGCCGGGCGGCTCCCGCACCTGGTGGTGCTGCTGGACCGCTGGGAGGGTTTCGTCGCCGCGTTCGAGCAGCTGGACGGCGGCCGGCTGGTGGACGCCTTCCAGCGCGTGATGGCCGAGGGCGGCGCCGTCGGTGTCACGGTGGTGCTCGCCGTGGACCGCAGCGGGCTCGTGGGCCGGGTCTCCGCGCTGCTGGACGACAAGCTCGTGCTGCGCACGACCGACCCCTCGGACCTCTCCAGCATCGGCATCCCCGTCCGGGACGTGCCCGCCGCGATGCCCGGCGGGCGGGGTTTCCGGTCGGGCCCGCAGTTCGAGCACCCCGTGGAGACGCAGGTCGCGCTGCTGGCCGCCGACCCGCGCGGGACCGCCCAGGTCGCTGCGCTGCAACGTCTCGGGAAGGAGGCCGCCGCGCGCCACGGGGACCTCGAGGAGTCGGCGCGACCGTTCCGCGTCGACGTCCTGCCCACCGCGCTGGACCTGGACCGGGCGCGGCGGGACTTCCCGGCGGGGTTCGCGCGAACGGATCCCTCACGGGTCCGGCTGGTGGTGGGCGTCGGCGGCGACACCCTGGGCGCGAGGTGGTTCGACCTCGCCGAGGAGGGCCCCGGTCTCCTCGTCGCCGGGCCGCGGCGCAGCGGGCGCAGCACGCTGCTGTCGGTGCTGGCCGACCAGGCCCTCAGCGCGGGGATGCGGGTCGGGACGGTGACCGCCCGGCGGAGCCCGCTGCGGGAGCTCCCGGCGCACCCGGGCCTGGTCGCGGCGCTGACGGCCGATGCCGAGCGGGCCGAGGCGCAGGAGGCGTTCGAGGCCCTCGCGCCGGGCGCGGACGCGCCGCCCTCGCTGCTGCTCGTCGACGACCTGGAACTGCTGGGCCAGGACGGCGTGCTGGCCGACGGTGTCACCGCCCACCTGGAGCGGTTGCGCGACAGCGGCTGCGCGGTGGTGGCGGCCGGAACCCTGGAGGAGCTGACCTCGATGTACCGCGGACCGGTCGTCGCCCTCAAGCGCCAGCGCACCGGGGTCCTGCTGTCGCCGCGCGCCGCCGGCGACGGCGACCTGTTCGGGGTGCGCCTGTCGCGCAGCGCCCTCGGGGGCCCCGCGGGGCGCGGGTTGCTGGTGCGTGCGGGGACGGGTGAGAGCGTGCAGGTCCTGTCCGCACCCGCGCGCTGACCCCGGGGCGCGAGGCACCGGGCCCGGCAACCGCGAACGGCGCGGCATCCCCGAGGGGTGCCGCGCCGTTCGCGTCGGTGGCGAGGGTCAGAAGGTGGCCTCGCCGGTGGCCGTGGCGATGTTGTTGTGGTTCGTCCTCACGTCGTCCGCAGCATTGTTCAGGGCCGTGTTGAGGTTGTCGAGGTTCCGCTTGTACTCGGCCCACGCGTTGCGGAAGTCGTCCGAGAACCGGCCGGTCCAGACCGCCGAGTTCACGCCGCCCTCGACGGCGTTCTTGATGTCGATGGCCTCCTGCGCCTTCTGCTGGAAGACCCGGTGGAGGTCTCGCAGGGTGGACAGTTCTGCGCCGACGGTTCCCGCCACGGGATTCCCCTCTCGATCTCGGCCGGCGGGACGTCCGCCGGAACCGGTACTGCTCGCACCAGCAGGTGCCTCACCACCAGGTTAGGTGACCCCACCGCCCGTCGGCGGGGAACCCGTCCTGGACCACCCGTCGGGACCAGCACTGATCACGGAAGGTCCTGGCGGGCGATCCGCTGCAGTTCCCCGACGGTGAGCGAGAACGCCCGGCCACGGACTCCGAGCACACCGAGGTCGACCGAACCGTCTGCTGCGCAACGGAACCGCCAGGACGCCGCAGGAACGTCCCCGACGACGAGGACGGCCAGCGCGGTCTCCCCGGAACTCACCAGACGCTCCAGGCGAGCCGCCTCACCGGCGGTGGGTGCCCCGGACAGGACGACGACGCGCGGCCGCGGGCGGTCTCCCCGGCGGCCGCGGCGGCCGGCCAGGACACCGTCGATACCCAGGGTGCGGGCAGCGCGCTGGGCGTCGGCCGCCTCGGCGTCCAGCCGGTCCAGGAGGCCCGCCAGCGACTCCACGTCCTCGACGAGTTCCGGTCGCAGGCCGGCGTGCCGGGACGCGAAACCCACCAGGTGCAGCTGAACCCCGTCGGACCAGGGGTTCAGGACGAGTTCGGCGGCCATCGACAGGGCCAGCCCGCGCGCGACCTGCTCGTCCCCGCCGAGGGCCACGAGGCCGGGAGCCGACTCCAGGTCCACGAGGAGGTCCTCCTCACCCACCCGCGCCACGTCCGCCAGCGCCGGGTACGGAGCGCGACCGGTCCCGTGCGGGGCGGGCAGGGCGGCTGCGCGATCCAGGTCCTCGCGGCGGACCTCCCACCGCGTTCCCGCGCCCGTGAAGGGCTCGGGAACCCGCATGCCCCCGGGGACGTCCGCCAGGTGCAGGACGAGGCGGTCCGCGCCGAGCCCGACGGCGAGCACCTCCGGCAGCGGCGTCCCCTGCTCGTCGGCCGCAGCGGCGATCCGGCGCAACGCGCGGTCGAGGAACACCGCCCGCCCGGGGTCGTCCAGACCGCGTTCGGCCGGTGCGAGGGGCCCAGCGGGCCGGGCGCGGCGCGTGGCGGTCAGCAGGCCGACCGCGACCAGCCCCGCGCTCAGGGCGCCGCGCCGCAGGAGGTCGTCGCCGGCCGCGGCGGACGGCGCCCCGGGCTCCTGGGCGGGGGCGGCGGGCCGCTCCCCGGCGGGGTTCTCGGCGGGGTTCTCGGCGGAGTTCTCGGCGAGGTCCGCGGCGGGTGCGGTCAGGGTCGGTTGCACGGGGACGTGCTGCGCGGCGTCACCGGGCAGCAGCAGCACCCACCCGGGGCGGATGAGGTCGGCGTCCACCAGCCGGGAACCGTCGGGCTGCACCCTGTCCACGTTGAGCTCGAAGATCTCGCGGTAGCGCAGGGGGTCGCCGAGCGTGCGCTCGGCGATGTCCCACAGGCAGTCGTGGTGGCGACCCGCCGGCGGCTGCACCACGTAGGTGACCGGATCGCCGGCGGCGGCCGCGGACCGTCCCGCCCAGGCCGCGTCGGGGGTGGGGGTGGGGGCAGCGGCAGGAGCGGTGGCTCGCGCGGCGCCGGCCTCCCCCGTGCCCGGTGCCGGTGCGGTGCGCAGCGCCTCCTGCGCGCCGGTGACCGACACCGCGCTGACCGCGCCGGTCGACGGCAGCGGAGCGGTGCCGGGCACCCACACCGCGCCGGCCGCGAGGAGCAGCACGGCGCCCACGAGGCGCTGCGCGAGGACCTGCTGGGTACCGCCGAAGGGAGCGCGTGCGCTGACCCCGCCGCGCACCCGGGCGCGGACCTCCGCGAGGACGCAGGCGGTGAAGTGCGCCCAGGTCAGCCACAGCACCACCGCGAGGACGTCGAGCACGACCGTGCCGCTGAGCTCGGCGTCCAGCCAGCTGCGCCGGGGCGGGGTGGAGGGCAGCGGGTCGCCCACGAGGACGACCAGCGCCCACGGGACGCCCACGACCACGGCGAGCAGGACGAGCGCTGCGGCGGCTCCGTGCAGGACCTCCAGGCGCCGGGCCGCCGGGGTGGGGCCGCGGCGGGGCAGGCGGGTGGGCACCCGCTGCCCGGTGCGGTCCGGGCGGTCGAGGACGGGAGCGGGCATCGGTCACCTCACGGTGGTGCGGTCGGGGTTCGTCACGGGGTTCGTCACGGGGTTCGTCACGCGCCCCCGGCCGGGGGCAGCGGCACGACGAGGGTCTGCACCTCGGTCACCTGGATCCCGGTCTCGGTGGGCAGGTCGATCTCCCGGTAGGTCTGCCAGGTCGCTCCGGCGTCCTCGCTGATCTCGATGCGCCAGGTCTCCAGCGCCGTCACGCGGAAGGTGTCCTCAGCACCGCGGAACTCCTGGCCGCTGGAGGTCCAGCGGTAGGTGTACGAGCACACCTCGGCACCGGTGCGCCGGGTGGCACCCGGCGCCAGTCCCGCTCCCCCGCCCTCGCAGGTCACCGGTTCCGCACCCGGCAGCGGCCACACCCGCAGGCGCACCACGACGGCACGCATGCGGGTGTCACCGGTGCCCACGACGGCCGGGGTCTCGGTCGATCCGCGCGAGAACGCGACGGTCTGCCCGACCCGCGGCCTGGTGGACGGCGAGGTGCGGACCCCGGACGTCTTGATGCGCCCGCTGCGCTCGTGCACCAGGTCCGCGTACGCCTGCTGCCCGGGGGTGAGCTCCGTCCACAGCGGGTACCGGTCCGGGGAGTCCAGGTGCACCAGGACGGTCGTCGGCACGATCCGCATCCCCCAGGAGGGGATCCCGGTACGGGGGTCCGGAGGGGGCTCGATGCAGTGCTGCACCAGTTCCACCGGTGGAGGTGGCGGGGGCGGCGGGGGCGTGGTCGGCACCGGGGCGGGTTCGGGGGTCGCGGTGGGCGCTTCGGTGGGGGTGGGTTCCCCCGTGGTTCCGGGTCCGCCCGTGGGGGCGGGCACCGGCTCCGGGGCGGGGTCCGCGGTGGGTCCCGGGTCCGCCGGCGACGGGGTGGGGACCGGGCCGGCACCCGGCCGCGGCGTCTCCAGCGCGCTCGCGCGCACCGCGAGGAGCAGGGACGCGGGCGTGACCGCGGTGCCCGGGGCCGCGGCGGAGGCGGTCGTGGGACCCCCGTCGCCGGGAGACCTCAACCAGCAGGTCGGGGGTTCCGCCCCCCGCAGCAGGTCGCCGAAGCTGGCGGAGCGGCGCGACCCGGCGCACTTGAGCCCGTAACTGGCGCCGCTGTTGACACCGCCGCCCGCGCGGGCGTACGTCAGGCAGTTGCCGTGCGCGCTCACGCCCACCGGCGTCGACGTCGCCATCGGCCGAGCCGCCCCGGCCTCGGCCGCCACGGCGGCCGTGGGCGTGAGGACCAGCGGAGCCAGCACTGGCAGCAGGGCCGCCCGCACCAGCACGGCGCGGCGCCCGCGAGCGAACCCGCCGGCCCGCATCAGAACCGCTCCACGACGACGTCAGCGGCGGAGCAGGCCCCGCCGGCGGAGGCGACGTCGTCGACCAGCCAGCGCCCGTCCACGCGCAGCACCACGGCGGTGGCCGTGGAGTAGCGGGCGGTGTTGACGGGGTTCCCGCCGGCGCGGTCCACCTGCCAGCCGCGGTCCTGCAGGCACAGCTGCAGCACCACGCGGTCCTGCCCCTCGCGTGTGCTGCCGAGCACACCCACCGGGTACGGGCCGGGCATCTCGTCACCGAGGTTCTGCGCGAGCAGCGGCACCGCCCACTCCAGCGCCGCCGTGGTCAGGGTGGCCCTGAACGCGGGCAGCCGGGAGGGGTCGGCGACGCGCGCGTTGACCGCCAGCGCCTGCTCGCGCAGGTACGCGCGCACGGCGACGGAGGCCGGGTCGCCGTCCCACGGTCCCGCCGCGGCCGCCGAGGGCGCGGCACCGGGCACGGGGCCCGCTGCGGTGGCGGCCGGCGCGGCCTCCGCCGCCGGGGGTGCCGGGGGCGCCACGTCGGAGGTCTCGGTGGAGCACCCGGTGGTGAGCAGCAGCGCTGCGGCCGCGACGAGCGCGGCGGTGGTCCTTCTCACGTGGCGTCCTCCTGGTCGGTCCCCTCGAACGGGCGGGCCCGGGCGTCACCCGCGGCGCGCAGCTCGCGGACCCCGACGATGCCGAGCAGCGTCGTCGGCAGCACCACCTCGACGTGGGCCGTCACGACGATCCGGCGACCGTACGGGTCGCCCTGCGCGGTGATCCCCGTGAAGCACCCGCCCGGCTCGGTGATCGGCGCCCCGGCCGCCACCGCGTCGCGGCAGTACGCGACCACGCGCTCGCGCACCTGCGCGTCGGACAGCAGGACGAGGTCCTGCGCGTCCACGTCGACGGCCGCGGCGCCGGCACGGGCGGCCTCCTCGGCGTAGGCGACGGCACGGGCGCGGGACGCCAGCTGCCGGGAGGCGTCCAGCACCAGCCCGGCCAGCAGCAGCAGCACCAGCGCCAGCACCGGCACGGCCGGGGCGATGGAACCCTCCTCGCGACCCGCCGCGGGGCGCGGGCGCCTCACCGCACCCCCCGGTTGGGGTCGAGGGGGCTGGAGAAGGAACTGCCCACCGTGACGTGACCGGGGGCACCCGGCAGACCCAGGTCCGCCAGGGCGTACCGGCACCGGGCGGTGACGGTCACCGGGCTCCCCGGCTCGAACCGGGCCAGCGGCTCCACCGCGAGGGTGTCGGCGCACTCCCCCTCGCCGACGGCGGCACGGACGACCTCCTCGGCGCGCGAGCGGGCGTCGTCCGCCGAACGCGCCTGGGTGGCGCTGCGCGCGGCGTCGCGCACCCCGGAGTCCAGGGCCGCCGAGACCAGCCCGGCGCGCCCGTACGCGAGCAGGAGCGCGACGAGCAGCAGCAGGGCGGGGGCGACGAGGGTGAACTCCAGCGCGAGGCTGCCGGCCTCCCGCTCCTCCGACCCGTTCACCCCTCGCTCCCGAACAGCTCGCGCGGCCCGGCGGCGCTCTGGGTGGTGCTCAGGTCCAGCCCCGGAACCAGGCTGATGACGCGGCCGCTGACGCTCACCCGCACGCGGCGGCCGTCGGCCGACCAGGTGGTGCGCACCTGAGGGGCCAGCAGCGCCTCGCGTCCCACGGTGGTGGCGAACTGCCGCACGTGCTCCTCGACACCTGCCTGCCCCGCGGCCACGGCCTGCTCGTCGGCCAGCAACCGCAGCTGCGACACGCCTTCGCGAGCCGACTGCAGCGCGACCGAGCGCCCGTAGGCCCACAGGCCCGCCTGGATGCCGAAGAACACCAGCAGCAGGAACACCGGGGCCAGGAACGCCGTCTCCAGCGCCGCGCTGCCGCCGTCGCGCCCCCCGCACCGGCCGCGCTTCAGTCCACACCCGCGCACGTCGCACCGACCGCCACCGTGGAGCACTCCTGGAGCGCCTCGCTCTTGGTCTGGACGATGTTGTAGACCACGCCGCCGATCACGGAAGCGGCCACCACGACGACGGCCGCGATGATCGCCCACTCCAGGGCGGAGGCGCCGGCGTCGCGGCCCTGCGCCGCGGCGCGCCGGGCCCGTTCGGACAGCAGCCGCACCAGCCGCGAGATCGAGCAGGAGGACATCGGTTTTCCCTTCGGTCGGGTTCGCGCGGCACGAGGCGGCCGCACGCGGTTCCTGGGTGCGTGCGGGGGTTCCCGTCACGACTGCCCCACGAGGTTGGAGACCGCGGGGAAGGCGAGGAACACCATGAACGCGGTGCACAGCAGCAGCTGCGCGACGAGCATGGACTGCGACTTCTCCCCCGCCTGCCCCTCGGTGTCGGCCATGTCGCGCCGGCGCATGGTGGCCGCGCGCGCCGACAGCGAGGCGCGGATCTTCGCTCCGTCGTCCGAGGCGAGACCCAGCGCCCCGGACAGGTCCACGAGTTCGGGGACCGCCAGCTCGGTGCCCAGCTCACCCAGCGCCTCCCACGGGGTGGTCCCCAGCAACCGGGCGTTGGCGAGCGCCTGCCGGATGCGCACCAGCGCCCAGTAGTCGCTCACGGACGCGGAACTCAGCAGCGCCTCGGGCAGACCCCGCCCGCCGGCGAGGTTCATCGCGACGAGGTCGCAGAACACGCCGACGACGCGCCGGAAGTCCCGGCGGCGGCGTTCCGCGTCGGACCGCAGAGCCAGGTCGGGGACCAGGAAACCCGCGGCACCCAGCACGAGCGCCAGCGGCAGCGGGGCCCCACCGGGCACCGGGACACCGAACACCCGCAGGACCGCCCAGCACACCGGTGCCAGCAGCAGCAGCACCAGCCCGGCGACGACCTTCGCAGCCAGGAACTCCCCCGTGCCGCGCCCCAGCACCGCCAGGTCGGCGCGGGTACGGGGCAGGCGCCAGCCGCGCTCGGCGCTGAGGACCTCCAGCCGGTCGGCCAGCACCGCCACCAGGCGGCCGGTCGCGGAGCCGGGGCCCACCAGGGTGCGCCGGGGGGCGGCGGAGGCCGCCGCCTCCGCCGCGCTCAGCAGGGTTCGCCGCGACGTGCGCCGCAGCGCGTCGTGACGGGCGACCTGCACGGCCACCGAGGAGTGCGAGCGCACCGACGCGGTGAGGAGGAGCAGCGCACCGGCACCGCAGGACGCGCCGAACAGCAGGGCGAGGTTCACCGCGCCACCGCCGCACCCGCGCCGTTCGCCGTGACGCCGGTCGCAGCCAGGAACCGTTCGTGGACCTCCACGCGGGCCAGGCGGCGCAGCCACACCAGCCCCGCCAGGAACAGCGCCGCCACCACGACCAGCGCCAGCTGCCCGGCCACCGTGGAGTACGGCTCGACGTACGCGCGGTTGAACACGGCCAGCAGGCCCATGACGCCCAGCACGATGAGCAGGACGATCTGGACGCTGCGCCGGATGCTGCGGCGACTGGCCTCGATGCGGCGGCGCACGTCGAGCTCCTCGCGCGTGGAGGCCGCCAGGGCGGTGAGGACGTCGCGCAGGCCCGGTCCGCGCAGCCGCGCGTTCAGCACGAGCGCCGCGCACACCACGTCGGCGCTGGGGTCGTCGACGTCCTCCGCGAAGCGCAGCAGCGCCTCCGGGAGGGGCTCGCGGATGCGCAACCGGTCCACCAGCAGGTTCAGCGACGGCCGCAGCACCGGCGCCGAGGTGGCAGCGGTGGCGGGGATCGCCTGCTCCAGGCCGATCGCGCCGGCGATGGTGTCGCGCAACGACTCCGTCCACGTGGCCAGCGCCTCGGTGCGGGCGATCCCGCGCCCCTCCTCGGCACCGCCGCCCAGCAGGCGGTCCCAGCAGGCCGCGAGCAGGCCGATGCCGACGCCGGCCACCAGCCAGCGGGTCAGCACCACCGTCACCACGCCGGCACCCAGCCCCACCAGCACCCGGCGGCTGCCCGCGCGCGCCCCCACCCGGGCCCGCCACGACGGCGGCCTGGAACCGCTGCCCGCTGCACGGGCACGCAGCCCGAGCACCACGACCAGCACGCCCAGGCCGGCGGCACCACCGGTGAGGGCGACGAGCACCTCCGGCGCGACGAGACCGGTCACCGGGTCCAGCACGCTCCCCGCCGCGCTCACGCGTCCCACCGCCGCAGCACCGGAGCCGTGTAGCCGTGCCGCTCCAGGTCGGCGGCGCACTGCAGCGGTGCGTGCGCGCGCGCGATCCCGTCGGCACCGGCGAGGAACACCTCCGAGGACAGCACCCGCCCGTCCACCCCGGTGACCTCGCGCACGCTGGCGACGACGCGGCGCAAGGCCCCACCGGAGTGGTAGGTGTTCTGCTTGTCGAGGAACACCACGAAGTTCACGGCTCCGGCGATCAGCATGTGGCTCGCCTCGACCGGCAGGCGTTCCTCGGCCTGCAGGGCGTAGGTCGCGATCCGGTTGAACACCTCGGCGGAGGAGTTCGCGTGGATCGTCGACAGGGAGCCGTCGTTGCCCTGGCTCATCGCGTTGAGCATCGTGACGATCTCGTCGCCGAGGACCTCGCCGACGATGACGCGGCTGGGGTTCATGCGCAGCGAACGGCGCACCAGGTCGGCCATGCTCACGCCGCCGACCCCCTCGGAGTTCTGCAGCCTCTCCTCGAACGCGACGGCGTTCGGGTGGGCCTCGACGTGGGCGTCCAGCCCCAGCTCCAGCGCCCGCTCGACCGTGATGATCCTCTCGTGCGGGCCGATCTCGGCGGCCAGCGCCCGCAGCAGGGTCGTCTTCCCCGAGTTGGTGGACCCGGCGATCATGATGTTCTTGCGGGCTCGCACGGCCGCGCGCAGGAACCGCGCGAGGTCGTCGGTCATCGAGCCGGCGGCCACCAGGTCAGCCAGGCTCGCGGTGCCCAGGCGGGCTCGCCGGATGCTCAGGGCGGGGCGCTGGCACACGCCCATCACCGCCGACAACCGCGAGCCGTCGGGCAGCCGCAGGTCCAGCTGCGGGTTCGCCGCGTCGAACGGCCGGCTCGTGAGGCCGACGTTGGCGGCGAGGACCTGGACGAGCTCGACGAGGTCCTCGTCGGACTCGGCGACCGGGGCGTGCAGCTCCTCGCGGCCGTCGGCGTACCCGACGAAGACGCGGTCGAACCCGTTGATGTCGATGTTCTCCACGTCGGGGTCGTCCAGCAGGGGCTGCAACCGGCCCACGCCGAACAGCGCTGCCCCGATCGCCGACGCCACCGCCTCCTCGTCGGACGCGTCCAGCGGTGCGCGGCCCGCCTCCACCTCGGCGCGGGCGTGGTCCTCCAGGACCTGCACCACGAGGGAGCGGGCGAACTGGCGCTCGTCGGCGCTGGACATGGGGGCGCGGCCCGCGACGTCGTCGCGCCGGCGCTGGCCCGCGAGCCGGTCCGCCACCTGAACGCGCAGGCGGCGCACCAGGTCGTGGTCGACGGCTCCCGCGCCGCGCACGCCCGGGACGGGGCCCGTGAGCGCCGCGGGTGCCGGGGGGAACGCGCTCACGCGGCGCTCCTCGCCCGGCCGGCGGCCGCCGCGGCCACCACCTGCACGACCGTCCGCCCGGCCCGCACCAGCGCGGTCCGCTCCGGCCGCGCGGTGCGCGCACCGTCGAAGACCCGGGCACCCGCGGCGTCCAGCGGCAACCGGCCGAAGTCCTCGACCCACTCCCCCACCTCGAGCAGCACCCGGGCGCTGCCGTCGGCGTCCCCGCGCTGCAGGTCGCCCACCACGACGACCCCCACGCGCGGCAGCAACCCGTCGCCGCGCCGCAGGGCACCGGCGAGCACCCGCAGCCGCTCCCGGGCGTGCAGGACACCGGCCACGTCGTCGCGCACCACCAGGACGACGGCGGCGGACTCGCGCAGCAGCGGCAGGTGGACCGGGTGCGCCCCCAGGCGCCCGCCGTCCACGAGCACGTCGGTGGCGCCGGCGCCGCTCGCTCCCCGCGCCACGTCCAGGACGGCGGCGGCCAGGGACGGCCACGACCGCTCCGCGGCCTGCGCCTGCTCGGGCGAGCCCAGACCGCACACCACCGGGGTCCCGCCCGAGGCCGGCTGCACCTGCGCGAGCACCTGCTCGGCGCTCAGGCCGCGCCGCGCCGACGTCAGCAGCGGCAGCAGGCCCCGCTCGGCGTCCAGGACACCGCCACCGGCGGCGGGCCAGCGGGCGGCCACGTCACCACCGGCCGGGTCGGCGTCCAGCAGCAGCACGGGCGCCGGCCACAGCGCCGCGCTGAGCATCGCGGTCGTCGTCGCACCGGGAGACCCCTTGGCGGACACGAAGGACACGACGGCCACGGCTCACCGCCCCTCGAGGTCGACGGGCGGAGCGGTGCCGTCGGCGACCCGGGCCACCGCCACCTGCCCGGCGGACGCGGCGGCCACCACACCCGCGGCCTGCGCCGTGGGCACCAGCAGCGAGACGGTGTCACCACCGGAGCTCGCCGAGTCCGCGCCGGCGGCGACCACGCGCGCCGCGGACAGCAGGACCGTCCCGGCGGGCTCCCCGGTCACCGTGCCGGAACCGTCGGCCGAGACCAGGAAGGCGCGCACGACGTCGCCGGAGCGCAGGGGCTCGGTGGGCCGCTGCTCGGGGGCGAGCACCAGACCGACGACGGCCGCGTCGGCCGGAACCGCGTCCCCGGCCAGGAACATCGTGCGGTTCAGCAGCGTGTCGGCGGGGATGCGACCGGTGGCATACGTCCCCACGAAGTTGCCCAGAGCGGCGGACGGCACCACGGCGGCACCGTCCGCCGCGACCCGCGCCACGCCCAGGTCGTCGGCGTCGACACGCTCACCGGGGGCGATGTCGTGGCGCGCGACCAGCACGTCGACCCGGTCGCCGCTGCGGTGCACGACGAGCGCGCTGCCCAGCGCCCCGCCCACGACGAGCACCAGCCCGAGGGCCAGCAGGGCCGGGCGGCGTTCACGGGTCGGGGCGGGCACGCGGCGGGAACCGGGGTCCGGGGCCCGGCCGGGCACGCCGGCGCGGGGCGGGGCAGCGGTGGGGGGCATGCACCGAAGCTCGCACGCCGCGACCGGGCGACGGTCACGGCGAGCGACCGATTACCCCGGGCGGACCAGGGGCGTCACCCGTCCTGACCACGGCGCCGCCACGGGCGGTGAGCGGATCGGGTGAGCGCCCGCACCGGGCGGGATCCGGCTCACCCGACCGCGCGGACCTCCTCGTCACCGCTGCGGGGACGCGGCGCGGCGGCGGCTGCGTGCGCGGCCGCGGACAGGGCCGCGGACAGGTGCTCGGCCACGGGCGCCACGTGGGGCTCCCGCAGGATCGACATGTGCTCCCCGGGCACCTCCACCAGCGTCCACTCCCCCGACAGGTGCGGCGCCCACTGCCGCCGCTCGGCGGCCTCCGGGTCGTCCGCGGCGACCAGGACGAGGGTGCGGCCGCCGTACGTCCCCGCGGGCCGGTACCGGCGCTGGACGACCATGCCCTGGCGGAAGAAGCGCACGTAGTGCCCCAGGCCCGGGTGGGGCACCACACCCGTCAGCGCCAGGGACAGCGCCTCCTTGACCTTCTCGCGCAGCGTCGGGTACGTCGAGCGCGGCATCAGGGAGGGGTTCGGCGGGAAGGAGTCCAGGACCGCCAGCAGCTCGACCTCCTCGCCGGCAGCGCGCAGCAGGCGCGCCACCTCGTGGGCGACGAGACCGCCCATGGAGTGACCGGCGACGCGGTAGGGGCCGTGCGGCTGCACCCCGCGCACCGTGGCGACGTGCCGGCGCGCCATCCGCTCGATCGACCAGTCGGGCAGCGCCCGGTTCTCCAGGCCGTTGGCCTGCAGGCCGAGCACGGGTCCGGGGTGCTCCACCCGCTGGGCCAGGGTGCGCAGGGCGACGGCCGCGCTGCCGGCGCCGGCGACGAGGAACAGCGGCGGCCCCTCGCCCGCGGCGCGCAGCGGCACCAGCGTGGGGTTCTCCTCGCGGGCGGTGCGGCGAGCCGCGGCCGCGAAGCGGGCCACGGTGGGCTCGGCCGCCAGCAGCGCGGTGGTCAGCGGCCGGGGCGGGTCCTGGACGACCTCGGCCATCCGCGCCACGAGCGCCTCCGCGGCCAGCGAGTCGCCGCCGAGCTCGAAGAAGTCGTCGTGGACGCCGAGGTCCTCCAGCTCCAGGACCGCGGCGAACTGCTCCCGGACGACCTGCTCCCAGCTGGTGCGCGGCGCCTCGTACGCAGCGGTGGAGGGTTCCGGTTCCGGCAGCGCGGAGCGGTCCAGCTTGCCGCGCTCCGTGCGCGGCAGCGCGTCCAGGAAGACCACGTACCGCGGGACCATGTGCGAGGGCAGTTCCTCCCGCACCGCCGCCCGCACGGCCGACGCCTGCGGCCTCGGCCCCTCGGGGACCACGTACGCCACCAGCACGGCGTGGCCGGTGCGCGGGTCCGGCCGTCCGGCCACCACGGCCTCGCGCACGCCCTCCTGGGCGAACAGCAGCGCCTCGACCTCCCCGGGTTCCACCAGCAGGCCACCGACCTTCACGCTGTGGTCGGCACGTCCCAGCAGCCGCAGGCGACCGTCCTCGCCGAGGACGCCGACGTCGCTGGTGAGGAAGGAGCGGGTGCCGTCGGGGTTCGGGCCGAACACCTCGGCGGTGCGCTCGGGCGCGCCCCAGTACCCGCGCGTCAGCCACGCGGACGTGACCACCACCCGGCCGGTGCCGTGCGAGCGGCGCACCCCGTCCTCGTCCTGCACCTCGAGGCGCGCCCCCGGCACGGCCCACCCGACCGGAGTCGCTCCCCGCGGGGAGTCGTCACCGGGGTCGATGCGGAACTCGGCCATCAACCACGTCTCGGTGGAGCCGTAGCGGTTGCGCAGCACGCACCGCGGGCCCACGGCCTCCCGCACGCGGCTCAGCTCCGCGCCGTGGACGGTCTCCCCGGCCATCGTGACGCTGACCAGGCCGTCGAGACGCTCCCCGGGGGCCAGCGACGCCACCACCCCGCGCAGGATCGCCGGGGAGGCGTGCAGCACGTCGACCCCGTGGCTGCGCATCCAGCCGGGCAGCTCCGCCACCGAGCGGCTGCGGGGGTCGAAGAGCTCCTGCCGGGCGCCGACGAGCAGGCACGCGAGGGTCACGCCGATGCCGGCGCTGAACCCCAGGGGCAGCAGGTGGGCCACGACGGCGTCCGCCCCGTAGCAACCGGTGCCCACCGAGTTCACCCACGCGTCGTGCAGGATCGAGCGGTGGTCGCAGGCCACGCCCTTCGGCGCACCGGTGGAGCCGGAGGTGTACACGAGCACCGCGGTGTCCTGCGGCGCGGCGGGTGCGGCCAGCAGCTCCGCGGCCGCCGCCAGGTGGTCCGCCCCGGCGCACGCCGCGTCGTCGGGGTCGAGCACCGTGGTGGCCAGCTCGGCCGCCGTGGCGGCGCGGGCGGCGTCGCTGACGCAGATCGACGCCCCGGCGGAACGCACGTAGTGGCGGAGCCTGGCGGCGGGGGTGGTGGGGTCCAGCACGACCAGGGGGCTGCCGCTGGCGATCACCCCCACGACGGCGGCGACGGCGCCCACGTCGTGGCCGCGCAGCACCGCGACGGGCTGCCCGGCGGCGCCGGCGGCCAGCACGGCGGCCCGGACCCGGGCGGCTCGCACCAGCAGGTCCGCACCGGTCAGGCCGTCCCCGCCGTCGGCGGCGAGCACCCGGTGCGCGGCGTCGAGGGCCACCTCGACGATGCGGGGGACGAGGGTCCCCGTGGCGTGGTGCTCCGAGAGCGGCGCGACCATGTGAGCACTCCCCGTGTGTCCCCGCGGGCGCTCCCCCAGCGTCCGAGAGGCGCACCCTAACGGCTCACCGCGGCCGCGGGGGCACCGTCCGGGCGGCCCGGCGCACCGCTCCCCCACCCGGGCGCCGAGGCAGCACTGCCCGTGCGGTGCAGTGGCTCAGCGCGACGGCAGGGGTGGAGCGCTGCTCACGCGGCGCTACCTCGGGCGACCAGTTCGCGCGCCAGCTGACGGTAGGCCTCCGCACCCGGGTGGCCGCTCGCGTACACCGTGATCGGCTCCGCGGCCACCGTCGCGTCCGGGAACTTCACCGTGCGGCCGATCACCGTGTGGAACACGTCGTCACCGAACGCCTCGACCACGCGGGAGACGACCTCACGGCTGTGCAGCGTGCGCCCGTCGAACATCGTGGCGAGGATCCCGTCGACCTCCAGGACCGGGTTCAGCCGCTCCTGCACCTTCTCGATCGTCTCCACCAGCAGCGCCACCCCGCGCAGCGCGAAGAACTCGCACTCCAGCGGGATGAGCACCCCGTGGGAGGCCGTCAGGGCGTTGACCGTCAACAGGCCCAGGGAGGGCTGGCAGTCGATGAGCACCACGTCGTAGTCGCCCAGCACCGGGCGCAGCGCCCGGGCCAGCACGCTCTCGCGCGCCACCTCCCCCACCAGCTGCACCTCGGCCGCCGACAGGTCGATGTTCGCCGGCAGCAGGTCGAGCCCCTCCACGGCCGTCTCCCGGACCACCTCCCGCACGTCCGTGCCCGGTTCCATGAGCAGCTGGTAGACGGTGCGGTCCAGCGCGTGGGAGTTCACCCCCAGACCGGCGGACAGGGCGCCCTGCGGGTCGAAGTCCACCAGCAGCACCCGGCGCCCGTACTCGGCCAGCGCCGCACCCAGGTTGATGGTCGTGGTGGTCTTGCCCACCCCGCCCTTCTGGTTGCACATCGAGATCACCCGGGCCGGGCCGTGCTGCTGCAGCGGGCGCGGCACGGGGAAGGCCGGGAGCGGCCGGCCCGTCGGGCCCGCCTGCGGACCCGGCTCGATCCCGCCCTGCACGTCGCGGACGTCACCCGGCGGCACGACCCGGCCGTCACCGGGCGCGGCGCTCACCGGCTCGGCGGCGCCCGGCCGCACGACGGGCCCAGGCGTCCCCGACGGCGCGCCCGCCGCACCGGGCACCGGCGGGATCGAGGGGGCGGGCGTCGGGAACTCGCTGGTCACTGGCGTGGCACTTCCTCGTCTCGGGCGGTGCCCGCGTCCCGCGGAGCGGTCGCGCAGGCGCGCTGGCGCGACGACCTTAGTCCGCGACCGACGGTGATCGGTGCGCGCGGGGGTGCGTCTCCGCGTGCACCTCCCGCAGCGAGTCCGCCGTGACCAGCGTGTACACCTGCGTGGTGGCCACCGAGGCGTGACCCAGCAGCTCCTGCACCACCCGCACGTCGGCACCGCCGCGCAGCAGGTGCGTGGCGAAGGAGTGGCGCAGGGTGTGCGGCGAGACCGCGCGCACGATGCCCGCCCGCCCCGCCGCCGACTGCAGGACCGCCCACGCGCTCTGCCGCGACAGGCGCGCACCACGGGTGTTCAGGAACAGCGCGGCCGTGCCGCGGCCCTGCGCCGCCAGGTGGGGGCGCGCCCGCACCAGGTACTGCTCCAGGGCCCGCAGGGCGTACGAACCCAGCGGCACGACGCGCTCCTTGGCGCCCTTGCCCCGCAGGCGCACCACACCGCTCTCCCCGAGCACCTCCGGGGAGGCGTCGTCGACGTCCAGGCCGACCGCCTCGCTGATGCGCGCGCCGCTGCCGTACAGCAGCTCCAGCAGGGCCCGGTCGCGCAGCGCGAGGGGGTCACCACCGGATCCGGCCACGTCCAGCAGCCGCGCGACCTCCTCCACCGTCAACGCGGTGGGCAGGCGACGCGGCGGGGTCGGCGGCCGCACCAGCGACGCCGGGTCGGTGCCGCTGCGGCCCTCCGCGTGCAGGAAGCGGTGCCAGCCGCGCACGGCCGAGGCCGTGCGGGCCGCCGAGCTCGCCGTGAGGGGGGCACCGCCGTCGGCACCGCTGCGCAGGGCCACGACGAACGCGCTGACCGCGGCCTCGTCGACGGCGGCGGGGTCGTCCACGCCGCGGGAGGCCAGGAAGCGCAGGTAGCGCTGCAGGTCGCGGCGGTAGGCGCCCAGGGTGTTCTCCGACAGGCCGCGCTCCACCCTCAGGTGGCCCAGGTAGTCGCGCAGGGCGCCGACGAGCCGCTCACCCGGCTCCCGCGCGTGCTCGCGCGCACCGGCGGGCGTCGCGGAGGTCACGGGCAGCACCCTGGTGACACTAGGGCAGCCCCCGGCGCGCGGCGGGCAGCGACGCGGCCGGGCGCGGGGCACCCGGCCGCGTCAGCGACCTCAGCGGTCGGTGCACCTAGCGGCGCAGCAGGCCCTCCGGCCACGGCTCGTCCGCCGGGTGCAGCGTCGCGAAACCGGCCGCCTGCGCGGCGTGCACCGCCAGCACCCCGATCACCGTGCCCGGGTTGCGCAGCCGGCCCTCCAGGACCGCGCGCACCGCCTCGGCCAGCGGCACCCGCACCGGGACCAGGTCGCGCTCCTCGTCCTCACGGGTGTGCCGCTGCTCCTGCGGCACCGCGGACAACCCGCGCGCGAGGTAGATGCGGTTGGCCTCGCTGGAACCGCCCGGGGAGTTGAACCAGTCCACGACGACGGCCCAGTCAGCCGCCACCAGGTCCGCCTCCTCCGCGAGCTCGCGCTGCGCCGCCCGCAGCGGCGGCTCGCCGGCGACGTCCAGCAGACCCGCCGGCAGCTCCCACAGCTCCCGGCGCACCGGGTGGCGGTACTGCTTGATCAGCAGCACGTTGTCGCCGCCGTCCAGGGCCAGCACGGTGACCGCACCGGGGTGGCGCTGCACGTCCCGGACCACGGTGCCGCCCGCACCGTCGTCACCCGGCAGCTCCACCTCCTCGCGCACCACGTCCCAGACGTGACCGGTGAAGACGACCTCGCTGGAGCGCAGCGGCCGCCGGGCGGGGGCGTCGGCGACCTCCGCACCGCTGACCAGGGGCACGCGCAGCTCCTCCGGGAAGGCGCTCACGCGGTCACCTCCGACAGCTCCACCGGCTCCTGCACGGGCTCCTGCAGCGGCGCGGCGTGCTCCTCGGCCGGCTCCGGGTCCACGTCGATCAGCTGCTCCTCGCGCTGGCGGCGCAGGGCGGCCGCGACGAGGCCGGAGAACAGCGGGTGCGAACGGGTCGGGCGGGACTTGAACTCCGGGTGCGCCTGGGTGGCCACGTAGTACGGGTGCACGTCCTCGGGCAGCTCCACGAACTCCACGAGCTCGCGGTCCGGGGACAGGCCCGAGAACACCAGGCCCGCCTCCGTGAGCTGCTCCCGGTAGGCGTTGTTCACCTCGTAGCGGTGCCGGTGCCGCTCGGAGATGCGCTCGCTGCCGTAGGCGGCGGCCACCACGGACCCGTTCTGCAGCACGGCTTCGTACGAGCCCAGCCGCATCGTGCCGCCCATGTCACCGGCACCGGCGACGATGTGCTTCTGCTCGGCCATGGTCGCGATGACCGGGTGCTCGGCCTCCGGCTCGAACTCGGTGGAGCTCGCCCCGGCCAGCCCGGCGACGTTGCGGGCGTACTCGATCACCATGCACTGCAGGCCCAGGCACAGGCCCAGCGTCGGCACGCCGTTCTCGCGCGCCCAGCGCAGGGCACCCAGCTTGCCCTCGATGCCGCGCACGCCGAAGCCGCCCGGCACGCAGACCGCGTCGACGTCGCGCAACTGCCGGCGGGCCCCCTCGGGCGTCTCGCAGTCGTCAGCGGCGACCCAGCGGATGTCGACCTTGGCGTCCTCGGCGAACCCACCGGCGCGCAGCGCCTCGGTGACCGACAGGTACGCGTCGGGCAGGTCGATGTACTTGCCGACCAGCGCCACCTCGACGCGCCGGCGCGGGGAGTGCACCCGCCGCAGCAGCTCGTCCCACGTCGTCCAGTCCACGTCGCGGAACGACAGGTTCAGCTTGCGCACCAGGTACGCGTCCAGGCCCTCGCGGTGCAGGACCTTGGGGATGTCGTAGATCGACGGGGCGTCCACGCAGGCCACCACGGCCTCGTCGTCCACGTCGCACATGGACGCGATCTTCCGCTTGACGCCCTCGGGGATCTCCCGGTCCGAGCGGCACACGACCGCGTCGGGCTGGATGCCGATGCTGCGCAGCGCCGCCACCGAGTGCTGCGTCGGCTTGGTCTTCAGCTCGCCGCTGGGGCCGATGTACGGCACCAGGGAGACGTGCACGAAGAACACGTTGTCGCGGCCCAGCCGCTGGCGGACCTGCCGGGCGGCCTCGAGGAACGGCAGGGACTCGATGTCGCCGACCGTGCCGCCGACCTCGGTGATGATGACGTCGATGTCGTCGCGCGCCTGCGCGCGCATCCGGTCGACGATCTCGTTGGTGATGTGCGGGATCACCTGGACGGTGTCACCCAGGTACTCACCGCGCCGCTCCTTGGCGATCACCGAGGAGTAGACCTGACCGGTGGTCACGTTCGCCGACGCGTCGAAGCGCACGTCGAGGAAGCGCTCGTAGTGGCCGATGTCCAGGTCCGTCTCGGCGCCGTCGTCGGTGACGAAGACCTCACCGTGCTGGAACGGGTTCATGGTGCCCGGGTCCACGTTGAGGTACGGATCGAGCTTCTGCATCGCCACGCGCAGGCCGCGCGCACGGAGCAGGCGACCGAGGCTGGAGGCCGTCAGGCCCTTCCCCAGGGAGGAGGCCACCCCCCCGGTGACGAAGACGTGCTGGGTGGGGGACTCGGGGTTGCTGCGGTTCGCCACGGACTTCGAGGTTACCCGACGTCGGAGGTGCTGCCGTCCTCGCGCGCGCCGCCCGCCGCGCGCCGCGCCTCGGCGTGCGCGGTCAGCACCTGCACCAGTGCGTCCTCGGCGCCCGGCAGGCCGGCGGCGCGGCGCCTGGCACGAGCGGAGCGCTCCTCGCGCAGCACCGGGTCCGCCAGCAGGGCGTCCACGGCCGCCGCCAGCGCCGCCGCGTCCCCCACCGGCACCAGGTCCGCGGCGTCGCCGGTGACCTCGGCGGTGCCGCCGGCGTCCGTGGCGACGACGGGCACGCCGGCGCGCAGCGCCTCCTGCACGAACACCGGCTGCCCCTCCCAGGCGCTGGCGCTGACGGCCACGTCCGCCGAGGCCAGCAGGTCCGGCACGTCGCCGCGCTCCCCCAGCAGCTGCACGGGAAGGCGCTCGGCGGCGACGCGGCCCGCCAGCGCCTCGTGCAGCGGGCCGCCGCCGGCCACCAGCACCCGCACCGGGTGCCGCAGCAACCCGGCGGCGTCCAGGAGCACGTCCAGCCCCTTCTGCGGCGCCAGCCGGGCCACCACGAGCACCACCGGCTCCCCCGGCGGCAGCACCGGCGTCCCCGGGGGCAGCGGCGGGGCCGGCACCAGCGCGCGGCGCACCCGCCGCGCCCCCGCCGCGCGCGCCTGCTCCACCAGGTCGCCGGAGACCGCCAGGACGACGTCGGCCGCACGGCACACGGCGTCCTGCACCGCACGCCCCAGCCGGGCGCGCGGCCCGGCGCCCAGGACCGCGTTGTGCAGCGTCACCACCAGGCCCGGCCGCGGCCGCAGCGAGCGCACCGCGAGCACGGCCACCAGGGCCGCCCGCACGCCGTGCGCGTGCACCACCGCACCGCGCACCGCGGGCGCCCGCAGCGCCCGCCGCAGCCGCGCCGCGGCGCGCAGGTCGCGCACCGGGTCCAGCGAGGCCCCGATGTCCACGGGGGCGGTCACCGCGGCGAAGCCGAACCGCTCCAGGGTCGCCGCGGGGGCGGCCACGTGCACCGCCGCACCTCGCCCCCGCAGGCCCTCGCACAGCTGCGCGACGTGCCGGCCCACACCGCCGGCGCTGGTGCCCAGCACCAGCACCACCGGCTCACCGGCCGCGCTCACCGCCCCGTCCTCGCTCACCGCCCCGTCCTCGCTCACCGCCCCGTCCTCGCTCACCGCCACGTCCTCTCCTCCACGGCCCGTCAACGGCTCAGCGCCCGTCGACGGCTCAGCGCCCGTCGGGCGAACCCGGTCAGCACCCGCGCGTCGGCCGGCGCCAGCAACCTCGCGGTGCCGGCCCACACCGCCACCGCGACCACCGCCGCCAGCAGCCCGGCGGCCAGCACCGCCGGCAGCCCCCGGTCCCCCAGCAGGGCCGGCAGGACGGCGCCCGTCGCCGCCCCCGCCGCGGCCGCCACCAGGGCCGCCACCACGGCCGCCACCAGGGCCCGGCCCGCACCGGCCAGCGCCCCGGCACCGCTCACCCGGCGCACCGCGTGCGCCAGCAGCGCGCCGGCGACGCTCAACCCCACGGCGTGCGCCGCGGCGAGAGCGGTCACGACCCGCTC
Organism: Kineococcus sp. G2; assembly: GCF_037154035.1. Taxonomy (NCBI): domain Bacteria; kingdom Bacillati; phylum Actinomycetota; class Actinomycetes; order Kineosporiales; family Kineosporiaceae; genus Kineococcus; species Kineococcus sp. G2. Next base: position 42,675 of record NZ_JBBBEM010000133.1, read on the forward strand.
CGGCGGCGCCAGCGCCGCACCGGCGACCATGCCCACCAGGACGAGCGCCCACCCGGCCACGGCTGCGCCCGCCGCGGCGCGCCCGGCCCCCCGCGCGTACAGGGCTCGCGTCAGCAGCGCCGTCAGCCCGTAGCCGAGCAGGCCGGGAGCGAAGACCACCAGCGCGGCGGACAGCTCGTCGGTGCGCCCCGAACCGACCCGGCCGACCACGAACACCGTGGCGACGGGACCAGCGGTGGCCGCCAGCAGGGCCGCACCCAGCGAGCTGACGAGCAGGACCGTGCGCACCGCCCGCGCCAGCAGGCCGGCGAACGCCTCGTGCGCCCCCTCCTCGGCGGCGGTGGCCAGTCGGGGGAAGACCGCGGTGGCCACCGGCACGGCGAGCACCGCGTACGGCAGCAGGAACAGCGCCCAGGCGTAGCTCCAGCGGTTGACGGCACCCGGCAGGGCGTCGTTGCTGATCACGATCACGGCCACGGCGACGACCTGCTGCGCCAGCAGCACCACCAGGCCCGACAGGGCCAGGGAGCGCAGGCGCGGCCAGTCCCCCGGAGCGGGGCGCAGCGCCGGGCGCCACCGCACCGCCGAGCGCAGCGCGGGGGCGTGGGCGGCCACCAGCGCCACGACCCCCAGGGTCGTCCCGCCGGCGAGGACCGCGACCGCTGCGAAGGGCACCTCCGCCAGGCCGGCGCGCACCACGGGGGCGGGCACCAGCACACCCACCAGCAGGTAGGTCGACCCGACGACCAGGCTGGAGACGAGCGGCGCGGCGGCGGGCGCGGTGAACCACTGCTGGGCCTGCAGCGCGCCGGCCAGGACGACCGCCACCGCGTACAGCGGGACCTGCGGCAGGAACACCAGGAGCATCAGCGCACCGGTGCCGACCGGGTCCCCACCGCACTCCTGCGCGGACGTGCCCTGCAGCAGCAGGTCCATCAGCGGCCGGGCCAGCACGGCGGCGAGCACCGCGAGCGCGGTGAGGACCAGCACGCTCCAGGTCAGGGCGGCCGACGCGGTGCGCGACGCCGCCGCCCGGTCCGCCGGGTCCGCCGACGCCAACCGCGCCGACAGCAGGGGGACCAGGACCCCCGCCAGCGCTCCACCGGCCACGACCTCGAACAGGACGTTGGGCACCTGGTTGGCGGTCGCGTACACCGTGCCGAGGCAACTGTCACCCACCGTCTGCGAGAACGCCAGCAGGCGCCCGAACCCCGCCAGGCGCGCGGCGATCGTCAGCGCGGCGACCGAGGCGGCGGCGGCGGCGACCGACCGCGCCGCCCTCACGGACGCCCGAGCCGGTCCAGCTCCCGCAGCAGCGGGGACGCCTCGATGACGCGGCTGAAGCTGACCCGTTCCGAGGCGAGGGTCAGCCCGGTGACGACCGTCAGCGCGGCGACGCGCCCGGCGCGGTCCCACCGCGCCAGGCAGGCCACGCCCAGCAGCGCCCCCAGGGCGTTGGCCCCGGTGTCGCCCAGCATGCTGCGCCCCGCGAGGTCCCCGGGCAGGACGGCGACCGCAGCACCCGCGCCGGCCGCGGCCAGCGGGCGGGCCCGCAGCGCCCCGGTGCCGCCCGGGGTCCCGGTGGCCAGGGAGGCGGCCACGACGACGGCGACCTTGGCCGCCCGGCCCGGGCGCAGGTCCAGCAGGTTCAGCAGGTTGGCGCTGCCGGCGACCAGGGCGGCCGCCACCGCCGCGTCGGCGAGCTCACCGGCCCGTCGGGGTGGTCGCGGTGCCACCACCACCGAGCAGGCGACCCCCGTGGCCCCCAGCCCCAGGACCTTCAGCGCCCCGGTGGTCAGCCGCCCGCGACGCAGGGCGGCGAGGTGACCGCGCAGCCCGCGGGCGCCGGACTCCCGGTCGCCGCGGCGCTCGCCGAGGTCGTCCACCGCCCCGAACACCGCCGCGGCCAGCGCGGCGACCGTTCCCGCCCGGTTCCAGGGGGCCGCTGCGACGGCCGCCCCCGCACCGGCCGCGAGCGCGGCCGCGGGTCCCTCCAGGAGGGTGACGACGTCCCCGCGGTGGTTGCGGCGGTCCCAGCGCCCCGTCCCGCCCGGCACGTGGTCCGGCAGCCGCCGGACCAGCGCGCGCCCGGCACGGACGGCGACCGCGGCGGCCGCGGCGGTGCGCACCGCCGTCGCCGGACTCACTGCGCCGCCGGTGCGGGCGAGGGGTTCGCCAGGGCCGCCGGCAACGGCGGGCTCACCGACGTGGCGCCGGGCCCCGTGCCGTAGTGACCGGAGCGGTCGGCCAGCTGCTCGCGCAGCGCCAGCACCACGTTGACGCGGCCGATGGCCGTGTCGAGGTCGCCGACGGTGCTGACCTGCTCGGCGATCTCGTCGACCGCACGCACGGCGGCCACAGCGCCCCCGGCCTCCGACGACTCCGTGGGGCCGGCCACGACCGCACCGGCGGACCGCTCGTCCAGCTGCTCGGCCAGGGCGGCCCAGGCGGCGGTGTCCGCCTCGGCGCGCGCGTCGCTCGCGTCGGCGTCGGGCGGGCCGGCGACGAGCAGCACCAGGGTCGAGCGCTGGGTCACCTCCCCGTCGACCTCCACCAGCCCGGCGTCCGCGAGGGCCGTCAGCAGCTCGGTGCGGGCGGGATCGTCGACGACGGTCTGCGCGAGGTCCCCGGTGACGAGGGCGCGCGACAGCGCCGCGGCGAGCACCTCGGGCGCCTCGCCGGTGACCGCGGTCCCGCCGTCGGCGGCGAGCCGCTCCGCGAGGTCAGCGGCGAGCTCCTCCCGCGCGCCCTCCTGCGCCTCGTCGGTCCAGTCGTCCTGCACGGTCACGAGCGCGGGCACGGTGGCACCGGCTTCGCGCAGCACCTCCACCGCCGCGTCCGTGGTGCTGGCGTCGGCGCCCGGCAGCTGCACGACGGCCACGGTGCGCCCACCCAGCTGGCGCTCCACCACGGCCGGGGCGACGGCCTCCGCCCAGGCGTCCTGCGCCTCGCCGACGGCCAGGGCCTCGTCGCGCTCGGCGCGCAGCTGCTCCCTCTCCTCCGTCAGCTGGCGCACCTGGTCCGTGATCCCGGTGGAGATGCCCTCGTTGAGCGGGCCGGCACCGAGGACGATGCCGACGGCCAGCGCCAGGAACACCGACACCAGGGAGATCACGTGGTACCGGAAGTCGATCACTGCTCGTCCTGTCGTCGTGGGTGGGGCCGTGCGCCGGGCGGGGTGCGGCGCCTCACGGCCCGTCCCCGGGGAGGAGACCGGTGGCGAAGACCCAGACGTCCCCGAGGCGGGCGCCGGTCACCGCCAGGATCGCCTGCCCCGTGGGGGTCACCGCGAGCGCCGCCACGAGGGCCAGCACGCCCGCCAGCACGAGCAGCAGGACCTGCCGGTCGGAGACCCTCGACTGGTACAGCCGGGACACGCCCTTGGCGTCGACGAGCTTGCCGCCCACGCGAAGCCGCGTCAGGAACGTGCTCGCCATCCCCGAGCGCCCCTTGTCGAGGAACTCCACCAGGGTGACGTGGGTGCCCACCGCCGCGATGAGCGTGGCTCCCTTGTCGTCGGCCAGCAGCATCGCGACGTCCTCGCTGGTGCCGGTGGCGGGGAACACGACCGCGTCGATGCCGAGCCCCCGCACGCGCTCCAGGCCGGGGGCGCGCCCGTCCCGGTAGGCGTGCACCACCACCTCGGCCCCGCTGCGCAGGGCCGCGTCGGAGACGGAGTCCATGTCACCGACGATCATGTCGGGTCTCCAGCCGGCCTCGAGGATGGCGTCGGCGCCACCGTCGACGCCGATGAGGACCGGCTTGTACTCGCGCACGTAGGAGCGCAGCGTGACGAGGTCCTCCTTGTAGTGGTAGCCGCGCACCACGATGAGGGCGTGCCGCCCCTCCAGCCGCGTGCGCACGTCGGGGACCCCGACGCCGTCGAGCAGCAGTTCGCGCTCGCGCCGCAGGTACTCCATGGTGTTGGCGGCGAACGCCTCCAGCTGCAGGGACAACCCGGCGCGCGCCGCCTCCATGTCGGCGGCCACGAGCTCCGGCGTCAGACGCCGGCCGCGGGCCACGACCTCCTCGCCGCTGCGCAGCTCGTCACCGACCAGCTGCAGGCGCGAGCCCTCGGCGACGGCCGTCATCACCTCGGTCCCCACCGCGTCGAGCACGGGGACACCCGCCTCGACGAGGATCTCCGGGCCCAGGTTCGGGTAGCGCCCGGACGTGCTCGCGGAGGCGTTCACCACCGCCGCGGGCCCGCAGGCCACGAGCGCCTCGGCGGAGACGCGGTCGAGGTCGAGGTGGTCGATGACGGCGATCTCACCGGAGCGCAGCCGCTTGGTCAGGGTCTTGGTCCGCCGGTCGACGCGGGCGGTGCCCTGCACGGTGCTGGCCGGCGCCTGCGACGCACCGCCGGACGCCTCCGCCCGGGCGGGTCCGCGTCCCCACCGGCGCCTGCTCACGCGCTCACCCCTCACCCGACGGTCCACCTCGTCCCCGTCCCCGATCCGCTCCCTGCACCGCCCACCGCCCCGCGTCAGCCGCCGGGACGCTCCGCGGTCGCCGTCGATCGTCGCACGCGCGGCCGGCGCGCTCGCCCCGACGGAGCCCGTGGCGGGGCGGCAGCGACCTCCGCCTCGGCGCGGGAGGAGCGCAGCAGCTCCTCGGCGTGGGCCCGGGCGGTGCCGGAACCGCGGCCGGACAGCATGCGGGCCAGCTCCTCCACCCGGCCGGCGTCGTCCAGGCGCACGACGCCGGACTCGGTGACGCTGCCGTCGTCGGTCTTGACCACGGTCAGGTGCGCGTCGGCGAACGCGGCCACCTGCGCGAGGTGCGTCACGACGACGACCTGGGTGCTGCGCGCGAGCACGGACAGCCGCCGGCCGATCTCGACGGCGGCCCGGCCACCGACCCCCGCGTCGACCTCGTCGAAGACCATCGTGGGCACGGGGTCGGCGCCCGCCAGCACCACCTCCAGGGCGAGCATGACGCGGGAGAGCTCACCGCCCGAGGCCCCCTTGGCCAGCGGGCGGAAGCCGGCACCGGAGTGCGCGGCGAGCTGCAGCTCCACGGCGTCGCACCCGTGCGGCCCGAGCCCCCCGGCGGAACGGACGTCGACGCGCACTCGGGCGCTGGGCATGGCCAGGGCGTTCAGCTCCGCGGCGACCCGCTCCTCGAGCTCGCGGGCGGCGCGGGTGCGGGCGGCGGTGAGGCGCCCGGCGATCTCGTGCAGCTCCCGCTCCACGGCGTCGCGCTCGACGGCCAGCTGCTCCAGCCGGCCGTCGTCGTCCAGCTCCAGCAACCGGGCCGCGGAGCGCTGCGCCCACGCCAGGACCGCGTCGACGCCCTCGAGGCCGTCGTCGCCGGGGGCGGGCGCGTAGCGCCGCACCAGGGCGGTCAGCTGGGCGCGCCGCTCCTCCACCGCCGCCAGCCGGGCGGGGTCGACCTCCAGCCCGGCCGCGTACTCGGCGACCTCGGTGGACAGGTCGGCCAGGAGGTAGGAGAGCTCCCCCGCGCGCGCGGCGAGCTGGGCGAGCGCGGGGTCGTGCTCCCCGGCCTGCGCCAGGGCGCGCCGGGCGGTCTGCAGGAGGCTGTCCGCACCGGCGTCGGTGGCGGGCCCCTCCTCGGCGCCCGCGCTCTCACCGGTCAGCGCCTGGTGGGCCGTGGCCGCGGCCGTGCGCAGCACCTCCACGTGAGCGAGCCTGCCGGCCTCCTCCTTCAGTGCGACGTCCTCGCCGGGGCGGGGGTCGGCCCGCTCGACGTCCTCCAGCCCGAGCCGCAGCAGCTCCGCCTCGCGGGCGCGGTCGGCGGCGTGCGCGGCGAGGTCGTCGTGCTCGGCCGCCAGGCGGCGCCAGCGCACCCACCGCTCGGCGTAGGCGTTCAGGTCCGCGCCGAGCTCCGCCCCGGCGAAGGCGTCCAGGACGCGCAGCTGCTGGGCCGCCGAGCGCAGCCGCAGCTGGTCCGTCTGCCCGTGCACGGCCAGCAGGTGCTCGGCGAGCTCGGCGAGCACCCCCACGGGAGCGCTGCGTCCGCCGACGTGGGCGCGGCTGCGCCCGGACGCGGACAGGGTGCGGGCGATGAGCAGCTCGCCGCCCTCCACCTCGCCGCCCGCGTCCAGCGCGCGCGCGGCCGCGGGACCGTCGGGGTCCACGGACAGCCGCCCCTCCACGGAGGCGGACTCCGCCCCGGTGCGCACGGCGGCCGCGTCGGCGCGCTCCCCCATGAGCAGCCCCAGGCCGGTGACGACCATCGTCTTGCCGGCACCGGTCTCGCCGGTGATGACCGTCAGGCCCGGCCCCAGCGGCAGGCGGGCGTCCCGGATGACCCCGAGCTCCCTGATCCGCATCTCCTCGATCACGCTGCTCACCCCCCGTCCGCGGCCGCTCGCGGCCCTCGCCAGCCGTGGACGGGCAACCCGAACTTCGCGACGAGCCGGTCGGTGAAGACGCCGGTGCTCAACCGGGCCAGCCGCACCCGCTGCTCCGAGCGCCGCACCTCGACGCGCGCCCCCACGGGCGCGGCGAAGGTGCGCCGCCCGTCGCACCAGACGACGCCGCCGTCGTCGAGGCTCGGCAGGACCTCCACGCCGACGCACGAGGTGGGGGCGATGACCAGGGGGCGCGCGAAGAGCGCGTGCGCGCTGATCGGGACCACGAGCAGGGCCTCCACCTCCGGCCACACCACGGGGCCGCCCGCCGAGAAGGCGTAGGCGGTGGAGCCGGTGGGGGTGGCTGCGATGAGGCCGTCCCCGCCGAAGGTGCTCAGGGGACGACCGTCGACGTCGACGACCATCTCGACCATCCGCTCCCGGTTGCCCTTCTCCACCGAGACCTCGTTGACCGCCCACGAGCGCGTCACCACCCGGCCCTCGATCACCACCTCCACGTCCAGCGTCATCCGCTCCTCGACGCGGTAGTCGCCGGCCACGACCCGGGAGACCGACTCGACGACCTCCTCGCGCTCGGCCTCCGCGAGGAAGCCCACGTGCCCGAGGTTGACGCCGAGCAGCACGGTCTCGCTGCCGCGGACCAGCTCGGCGGCGCGCAGGATCGTGCCGTCACCGCCGAGGACGACGACCACCTCGGCCCCCTGGACGGCGCCGTCCAGCTGGCGCTCCTCGACCAGGCGCCGGTCGGCGACGCTGAGGGCCTCGGCCTCGTCGGGGGTCATGAGGGTTCGCACACCGGCGGCGTGCAGGGTGCGGACGACGTCCGTGAGCGCGGCCACCGCCTCGGCGCGCCCGGTGTGGGCGAGGACGAGGACGGTGCGCACCCCCGCCGCGGGGTTCCCGGTGCGGGCGCTCACGACAACCCCGCCTGGGGTCCCTCGGCGACGGCGCGCTGGAGCGCCTCCTCCTGGAGCCCGGGAGCGCCTGCGGCGAGGTGCAGGAAGTACTCGACGTTGCCGCTGGGCCCCGGCAACGGGCTGGCCGCCACACCGCGCACGCCGAGACCGCACCCGGCGGCAGCGCGCGCGACCGAGCGGACCGCGTCGGCGCGCAGCTCGGCGCTGCGCACGACCCCACCGGAGCCCAGGGCCTCGCGGCCCACCTCGAACTGCGGTTTGACCATGAGCACGAGTTCAGCCTCCGGGGTGACGCACCGCACCAGCGCGGGCAGGACGAGTGCCAGGGAGATGAACGACAGGTCGGCCACGACGAGCGAGGGAGCGGGCGCCACCTGCTCCGGTTCCAGGGCGCGGACGTTGGTCCGCTCCAGCACCGTCACCCGCGGGTCCTGCCGCAACGGCCAGGCCAGCTGCCCGTACCCGACGTCCACGGCGACGACGTGGCCCGCACCGCGACGGAGCAGCACGTCGGTGAACCCACCGGTGCTGGCCCCGGCGTCGAGGCAGCGGCGGCCGGTGACGTCGACGTGGAAGGCGTCCAGCGCCCCCACGAGCTTGTGCGCCCCGCGGCTGACGTACGCGTCCCCCTCCTCGCCGGGCTCGACGACGATCGCGGCGGAGGTGTCCACCTGGGTGGCGGGCTTGGCCGCCCTGGACCCCGCCACCCTCACCCGGCCGGTGACCACGAGCTCGCTGGCGTGCTCGCGGGAGCGGGCGAGCCCTCGACGCACGAGCTCGGCGTCCAGGCGCAGTCGGCGGGCCACGTCAGCCCTCCGCGCCGGCCAGGCGCTCGCGCAGGGCGCGGTCGACGTGCTCGTACACGTCGACGTGCTCGTGCACGCCCAGGCCGTCGAGGTCGTCCAGGCGGGCCAGCGCGGCGTCCAGCGAGCGGTCGGCGGCGGTGTCCTCGGGTCCGGGCGCGCCGGCCGCGGCGCGGGCGGGCGGCGCCGGCCGCGGCGTCGGGGCGGGGTGGTCCGTCACCCGGGTGAGGTTACAAGCCGCTCCCGACGGCACCGGGCACGTCGTCCCCAGGGGCGTTGGTGTCGGTGTCCAGGCTGTGGGTGGCGATCCGGGCCAGCTCGTCGCCCACGTCCCAGCGCTCGCCCAGACCCGCGTCCCGCACCGCCCAGGCCGCTTCGGCGACGGCCCGCAGCACGTCGAGCCCGTCCGGCCCGGCGGCGGCGGAGCGGACGAACACCCCTTCGGGACCGACGCGGACCTCGGCGCCACGGCACCGGACGACGACCGCCTCCTCACCGTGCTCGAGGACCGGCTCGGGGTGCTCGTCGCCGAGGGAGCGCAGGTCGCGGCCGATCAGGTGCGGGCGCTCGTGCGGGGCCGCGGTCAGCAGCTCACGCGCACCGGTGACGCCGGTCAGCACCAGCAGGCCCAGCAGACCCGCGGCCCGGGCCCCCTGCAGGTCGGTGTCGAGACGGTCGCCGACGACGAGGGCGTTCCGCGCCCCCAGGCGCGCGACGGCCTCGTCGAACAGCGCCCGCTCGGGCTTGCCGCACACGACGTCGGGTTCCCGGCCGGCGGCCCGCGCCACCAGTTGCACCAGCAGCCCGTTGCCGGGGGCGGGGCCGCCCGGGGTGGGAACGGTGGCGTCGAGGTTGGTGGCGACCCACCACAGGCCGGCCCGCACGGCGTGGGTGGCCTCGGCCAGCCGCGCCCACGAGGTGTCGGGGGAGAAGCCCTGCACGACGGCGACAGGGCCGTCCGCGAGGTCACCCACCGGTGCGAGCCCGCTCGCCACCAGCGCCTCGCGCAACCCCTCCCCGCCCACGAGCAGCACCCGGGATCCGGCGGGCAACCGCTCGGCCAGGTGGCGTGCAGCGGCCTGCGCCGACGTGACCACGTCCTCGTCCCGTGCCGGGGCACCCAGGGCACGCAGGTGCTCCGAGACCGTGGCCGGCGGCCGGGACGCGTTGTTGGTGATGTACGCCAGCCGCACGCCCGCGCTGTCGGCTCGGCGCAGGGTCTCCGCGGCGTGCGGCACCGCGTGCGGACCGACGTAGACGACACCGTCGAGGTCGAGCAGGAGCGCGTCGTGCTCGCCCAGCAGCGGGCGACTGCTGCCGCGGAGGACAGCGGCGGGCGCGGCGGCCGCATCACGGCCGGTGGCGTGCTCGGTGGTGCTCAAGGACTCCCCGGGTTCTGCCGCGCCGCCAAGGTGGCGCGGACCTGTCGCAGACGGTCGGCGTACTCGGGCCGGTCCGGGCGCATGGCGTGGGCCATGGCCAGGTGCTCCGCGGCCAACCCGAAGCGCCCGAGACGACTCAGGCTCAGCCCCAGGCCGAAGTGAGCGTAGTCGTCGGCCGGCCGGGCGTGCGCGAGACGTCGGAAGGACTCGGCCGCGGCCGCGATGTCGCCCGCGTCGTACTGCGCGCGCGCCAGCGCTTCGAGGATCCCGGTGGAGGACGGCTCCTGGGCGTGCGCGCGGGCCAGCAGGGTCGCTGCGGCGGCGGCCTCCCCGTCGGCCAGCAGCGCCAGGCCCCGCTGCAGCCACTCGTAGGTGCCGCCGCGGGGACGCCCCGGCTCCCGCGGGCCGCCTCCCCGAGGGGGTGCGGCATCCGGTCGATCGGGCACGGCGGGACCTCCTTCGACTTCCACGGTTCGACCGTAGGATGCGCCGGGTGGAGCGGGAACGCACGAGGGCGCGCGCCGACACCTCGGCTCCCGGGTCGGCCGTCGCACCTCCTGCGCGCACCGATCTCCTGCGCCCGTTCCCCGGGTTGCGGTACCGGGAGGACGTGGTCGGGCCCCTGCACGGAGTGCTGGCGCCCCCGCACACGGAGATCGCGAGACCCAGGCGTGAAGCAGCACTGGAGTCCCACCCCTACCTGGTCACCCACCTGGAGCGCCCCGAGTACTCCGGCGCAGGTGCGGGTGAGGAACCAGCGGTCGTGGACTGGCTGAGGCGCGGGGCCTTGGTCCAGGACCCCCCCTCGCTGTACGTCCTCCAGCAGCGCCGCGCAGGACGGACGCACTGCTTCCTGCTGGGTGAGGTGGACGTCGAGGACGGCGGTCCGGTGCTTCCGCACGAGGCCACGATGGAGCACGCGGTACGCACCAGGGCAGAGCGGTTGCTGGCGGTGCGTGTGGATTCGGAGCCTCTGCTCCTCGTGGACGCCGGTGCAGGTCCGGACCGCGCCGCGGGACCTGCCGCGGACATCGGCGCGCTGGTGCGCAGGGCCGTTCTCGGCGGGCACCACGTCGCCGCCACGAGCAGCGACAGCATCGGTCAGGTGGACCTGTGGCGCCTGGATCCGGGCACGGTGGTGGATGAACTCCGCTGGGCGGTCGGTTCGCAGCAGTGGCTGATCGGCGACGGGCACCACCGGTGGGCCACTGCTCGGCGAGCGGCGGCCGCCACCGCTCCGGGTACCTCCACGGCCGTCCTGGCTGCGCTAGCCGTTCCCGGCGAGCACCCCCTGGACCTGACGGCCCTGCACCGCGTGGTGCCGGCGGGTGCAGGCAGAGCACTCCTCGGGGGCGAGCACGTGGACGCCCTGCCCTCTGCGGAAGCGGAGACACTGGTGCAGCGACTCGCCTCGCTGCGAGAGCCCACTTGCATCCTGCTCGAGGCGGGCACCGCCTCGGTGCTGCACACGCCAGGACGTTCATCCGCTGCGTGGGGCGTTGCTGCCTGGGTGGACGAGGCACTGGCGACCTCGGACGTCCCCACCCACCTGGTGTCGTACGTGGCAGGTGCCCGATCCGCCATCGAGCGAGGACACCGAGGTGCCACCGTGATCCTGCTTCCCCCTCCGCGACTGCGCGACATTATCACGACGGCCGCCGGCGGTGGTTCGATGGGACGCAAGTCGACGTCCTTCCACCCGAAGCCCCTGGGCGGAGCCGTGCTCCGCCTGCGTTGAGCGAAGAGGGACGGCTGCCCCAGGGGCACCGGATGCTCCCGGGCCCCGAACGCAGGAAAGGCCCTGCACCCCCCTCACCAGGGGGCAC
>NZ_JBBBEM010000134.1:0-46297 GCF_037154035.1 Kineococcus sp. G2
GCGGCGCGCCAACGTCCGCGTCACCGTGTTGCTGGTGGCGGTGCCGCAGGCGGTCCTGTGCCTGCCGCTGCCGCTGCTGCTGCTCCTGGCACGGTCCTGACCAGCACTCCAGCGGCTCGGCCGTGCATCCACGTGGTGCTGTCGCACTGCGCACCCACCTCGTGCTGCCCACCGCGCACCGGCGTCACCGCCGAACATCCGCACTCGGCGCGCGATCACCGACCCGAGCTTCGATCGACGTCCTGCCGCGACCAGGCCGGCACCGGCTGCAGGTGCTCATGCATGAACGCCACCTCCACCCGTCTGCCGGGCCAGCAGGAGCAGACCGACCTCGGGCGCGAGGAACTCGGACGCAGTGGCCCGACTTCACGGCCGTACCGCGATCCGCGCGTCGGCGCCCGGCGGTGACGGCGCGGCGTGGCGGGCGTGGCGCTCGCAGACAACGCCCTCGTGCACCCTCGAAGCGTGCTGCGCTCAGCGCGGCGCTGTCCGCAGCACGATCCTGTTCTCTCCGGTGCTGGCCATGGAACGCAGCGCACCGCTGGCCAAGGGGATGACACGAGCCAGCCCCGGCTGACCGTTGCGGCGGGCCAGTTCGGGACCCAGACGACGCATCAAGGCGGTCAGCGCCGGTAGTGGACGGATGAACAAGGTGATCTCGCTGATGAGCTCATCAGCGTCCAGACGCAGGCGCTGTGCCTCGTGCAGCCTCACGCCTGCAACCTTCCCCTCGTAGAAGAGGACCGCGGTGCGGCCCTGGAGGACCTGATCGGTGTAGACGATGTCCTCGATCGCCTCCAGCGCCACCTCCGGCAGGTTCTGCACCTGCGCCCGCCCGGTGAAGACGAACCGCTCGGTGATCGGCGAGATCAGTTGCACGTCCTGATTGAGCGCACTGACCGCCGCAGCAGCATCACGAGCCTCACCGGCAGTTATCCAGCGAGCGATCGCCTGCTCACCTCGGGGATCGATGCCCCCGCGCTGCTCGACCGCCTGCCCCAGTCCGTGGTCCTGCGGGCGTGCTTGGACCCCTGGTTGTGCCTGTTCCACGCCCGCTCCTCATCGACGACCGGCGCCGGCGCTGCTGGATGTGCGTGGACACCAGGCCAGCCCGACTGGAGATCAGCACGCTGCCAGAGTGAGTTCAATGCCGAAACCCTCAAGGGTGGTGGAGTGCGCCAGACCAGCTTCGCCCAGATGCACTGCTCCCTGGCTCAGTCCCTCCAGGTCGTCGGCGACTGGTGGTCGCCGTTGATCCTGCGCGACCTGTACCTGGGAGTGGGCCGCTTCGAGGACCTCGTGCGGGACCTGGGCATCTCGCGCAACCTGCTCACCACCCGCCTGCAGACCCTCATCGAGGGCGGCGTCGTCGAGCGTGAGCGCTACCGGGAGCGTCCGCCGCGCGATCGGTACGTGCTCACCGCGGCCGGGCGTGAACTGGTGCCGGTGCTGATGGCGTTGACGGCGTGGGGAGATCGCTGGGCCACACCGCCGGCAGGGCCCCCCATCGCCTTCGAGCACCGCGCCTGCGCGCACTCCTTCACCCCGCAGGTGCACTGCTCGCACTGCGGACAGCCGGTGCACGCCGACGACGTCGTCGCGGTGCCCGGCCCGGGCGGGCGAGCCTCGCCCGGCACCGTGCTCATCGGGAACTACCTGCCCACCGCCGGGACCACGCACGCCGAACCACCGCCCACCCCCACCGGCAACGCCGTCGACGAGAGGTAGAACGTTCACTGGGTGACGAGCGCCCGATGCCACCGGTTCTCCCGGCACCGCGATCGTCGGGTGATGCCCGTAACGACTTCACGGTCACACCGCCGGTCGGTGGACGTCCGCGTGGCCCGCACCTCACAGGCGTCAGCCGCCGGTGCGGTCCAAGCGGTATCGCACCCGGTGCATGAGCACGGCGTGGGCGACGGTGAGCAGGAACCACAGCACGAACACGACGAACCACCACACGGGCAGGGCGTCGGTCCCCGAGAACGCGGCCTGGACCACGGCGATCGTCACCGACAGGACCAGGACGTTGGTGCTCGCACCGAAGAGGAGCACGTCCTCACGCAACCGACGACGCAGCTCCCCCTCCAGGCCGGCCTCGATCCACCGCTGCTTGTGGGGGACGTTCACCCACTCCACGGACATCCGCAGCACCCACCGCGCCGTGACCGCGAACAGGCCGGCCATGCCCGCGGTGACCAGGGCCAGGAACGTGACCGCCTCAGCGCGCGAACTCCAGTTGCCGGCCTCACCGTCCGCACCGAAGTACGTCGGAACCCGTTCCGGCAGCACCACCGCCGCAACCACGACAGCCGCTGCAGCGAGCACGGTGCTGACGGCGAAGGCGAGAGGTGCAGCCTTGTGGAACACGGCCGCGACGTTACCGAAACCACCTCGCGGTGGCCGCGACGCGTGAGAACAGGACTCCTCGGACCACGAGGGTGCCGCAGCACCCGCCTCGCGCACCAGGACCGATCACCTGCGGCGGTCACCCCAGGGGGGCGCACCAGCAGACGCACCTGCCGCAGCGCCACCGCAGCGCAGACGACAGCACCGGGCGCGAGCACCGCGGCAGGCAGCGCCATCCCCTTGGCTGCCCACCAGCCCACGCTGAAGACGAGCACCGCCACCGCTGCCGCCCCCACCGAAGCCAGCACGCTCCACCCCCAGTCCCGGCGACGCTCACGACGCTCAGCCACCGCCAGCACCGCCAGGGCGCCACCGGCGGCCAGCAGCCCGCACACGGTTCCCAGCACCGCGCCGACCAGGCCCATACCCGCTCCCAGTTCCAGCCCTCCAGCGCCGTCCTGCAGCCCCGACCCCACGAGCGCCAGGCCTGGCAGGAGCCCCAGCACCGCCCCGCACAGCGCTCCTCGCAGCAAGCCCCGACCGACCACGGCATCGAAGGGAGGCTGTCGCAGCGAAGTCTCGGGCACCGCGCGAGGAGTCACCTGTCGACCATGCCAGGCGAAGTCCGCGTGCAGGTGCACGTCGCCCGAGAAGATGCTCGGCCGCGCCACGCCGATGCCCGGTCATCGCGCTGGTCGGGACGTCAGCTTCTGCCGATGTCCGCCCCTACCGGAGTGTCGGTCCGGCGCGGTAGGAACGGGCATGGGCTACCGCGACACCTTCATCTCCGTGGCCGAGGACTGCCGAGCAAGCACCGGCGAGACACCGCCCGAACGCGGTGGCAAGCCCACCGTGGCCGGTCTGCAGCACGCGATGCTCACCACGCGCCCGGGTCGTTACACCCAGGAGGAAGTGCTGCTGGCCTCCTCACCCCAGCTCCGAGCCCGCGAGGACGTCAACGCCCTGGAGGACCTGCCCCAGGAGGAGCTGCAGCGGATGCTCGCGGAGTACTTCGCCCAACCGCGTGCCTGCCTGCGAGCCTCCCCGCTGGGCAAGACCTACGGCTGGGGCCTGCACTACGACGACCAAGGCCGCATCACCGCCCACCCCGTGGACTCGGGTGAGTACACCCGCCTGAGCCAGGACACCTCCCTGACCCAGCTGAAGGCGATGCGCTCACGACGGGCCGGCTGAACCTGCCTCCACCCTTACCGGCACCAGCACCGACACCAATACCGAGGCAGCACGGCGGCGCGGGACAAGACAGGACAGGACGATCATGAGCCAGCACATCCACGACCGGCGCCCACCCCGCTGGCTCGTCCAGCACATCGCCAACCCCCTGGTGCGACGGCTGGTGCCGACCCGGCTCGGCGCACGCCTGCCGGTGGCGGTGCTGAAAGTCACCGGCCGGCGCAGCGGCCGGCGCTTCGAAGTTCCCGTCGGCGTGCACGAGGTCGCCGGACAATGCTTGGTCTTCACCGACGCACCGTGGCGGCTGAACTTCCGCGGCGGTGCAGCCGCAGAGCTGCTCCGCGCCGGGCAGCTGAGCGCGGTGCAGATGCGCCTGGTGGAGGCCCCCGCCGAGGTGGGTGCTCTCTTCCGTGCCGCCTTCGCGGCGGGCATCACTCCGGCGCAGATCGCCATGGCCATCCCTGCCGGGCACGACCCCAGCGATGAAGAGCTCGCCGCACAACGCAGCGTGCTGGTGCTGGCCTGAGTCCGAAGCGCTGGGGACCTCACGGTCATCCCGCAGACATCGTGCGGTCCTGCCGATGTCGTGACGTCCTCCCTGATGGTGATCTTGCACCGTTGAGCCCTCAACGGTGCAAGATCACCGCGGGGTGCCGGACGGTCTCGCTGCAGACCACCACCGACATGCTTGAGCAGCGACGGCCCACGCCGGCGTGTTCGCTCCCGCCTGCAGCACCGCTGTCCGCCGCGGCTCCGAACGCACGGTCATCCCGCGGTGGGCGCGCGATCGTGACAGCTCACGACGACACCGACTCGACCAGCAGCGATCACTTCGCAGGCTCCGGGCGGTCTCATCGTCAACGGCACCCGCAACCAGCCACCGGAGAGCCTCGTGCCCGAGAGCACCAAGGGACCGACGTCCTACTTCCCATCGATCGAAGCCAAGTACGGACATCCGATCGCGCACTGGCAGCACCTGCTGCGCGAGCACCGCACCCAGCACCCCGCGGCCCGGCACATGGACCTGGTCACCTGGCTCAAGAGCGAGCACGGCCTCGGGCACGGACACGCCAACGCGCTGGTGGCCGCCACCTTGGCCGAGGACGAGCACGCCTGACCCGCCAAGGGTCGGCTACGGCGCCCCGCGAGCCGAAACGACTTCACGGTCTTGCCGCTGGCCAGGGCGCCCGCACCTGCCGATGGTCGTGCAGTCGTCAGTGCGCGGATGCGTCGCGTTCCCAGCGCGCCGATCTCGCGCCCAGGTCGATGACGACCCGCCCGATCGGGTGCGGTGAGCCCTCGATCACGTCGCTGGATGCGTCGCGGCCTCGCGCACCGCAGGAAGCACTTCCCAGGCCAGGGAGACCGTGTGCCAGCTGCCGTGCACGTGGTCGGGCAGGCGGTTGCCCAGCCGGTCGGGCCAGTGCCCCTCATCGCGCAGGCCACGCAGGTGCAGGTGCCGGCCGGGCACGACCTCACCGCAGTCCACGCCGAAGGACACCAGCAGGGCCTCCTCGGCCGTGCCGCCCTCAGGGGTGCTGTCGTCCGTCACCGTCGCTCCTCCACGCCACCCGACTCCGACCGCCCGACGATCGGCGAACGGAGCCCGGTGCGCCTCAGGGATGACCCTGACACGCCCCTGAACGGCGCATCGAGCACCCGGTCGCGCCGGTGTCGTGGACGCTCACGGACAGCCCGTCATCCTCAGCGGGCGGCTGCGACCCGACCATGACGGCGATCACGGCCCCGGCTCACCACGCGAGTGATCGAGGCGCTGGCCTCGAGGAGCACCCCGACGACGAAGAGACCCGCACCAGCCACGACGGCCAGGGCCCCACCGATGTTGGCGCCCGCACCAGGATCCAGCGTGGCGTCGGACCAGACGGCCAGCAGGGCCAGCGCGCCCCCCAGGTGCACCAGCACCAGCCCGACACGGGACAACACCGCGCTCACCGACATGACCCCTCCTGCCTCGACCCGCTCGATCACCGCCGCCCATGCTCGCAGCGTCAGCCCGGTGCTGGGCGATCGAACGCGGCGAGGCGCCGGACCTGTTCAGCGACCAGGGGCGGGCGTGCTGGGCGCCGCTGCTGAGAGGTGCGTTCCGTGTGCGCGGTCATCCCGCAGACATCCCGCGCTCTCGCCGAGATCGAGAGGACGCCGACGCATCGGACTGGAGAGCTGTGGCGACCCTCTCCTGGAGCAGCTGGAACGGCTGCTCACCAGGCCCCCCTGAGTTCCGCCTCGTCGTGACCCGACGCACGTTGATCAGCGACTCAGCAGAGGTGGACTGGTCCCGTGCGCCGGTCACGACCAGCGGCCGCTCACCGGGAACGACCGCTCCCCGCCGGCCACCGCCGTCCCAGACGGTCTCGAACGTCGCGATGCACCAGCGACGCGCCACGCCTCGGCGTCGCCGTCACGCACCCGGCGCCGAGCCGCCGACCAGCACCGGAACCTCGGCGCCGGCGGCGCTGAGCACGGCCGGGCCCGGCGCGACGTCCTCGGGCAGGCGGACCTGCCAGCCGACGGCGTACTGCTCGGCGCGACCGGCGGCATCCGCCGTGCCCAGCGTCCACGACGCCTCCCCCTGCGTCAGGACGAGGTCCACGTCCTCCATCGGGCTCTGCGAGGTCGTGGTCGGCCCAGCGCAGCCCGCACCGGCAGCACCGGTGTCGTCGCAGCCCTCGTGGAACCACCGCCCGGACACCTGCAGTTCCCCGCTGCCCGGGACGGGAACCGGCGCCGGGCTCTCCTGAGCCGTGGGCTCCGCCGCGGCAGGGTCCGAGCCGACCACCAGTCGCGGTCCCACGCAGCTGGCCGCTGCGGACGTCACCGGAAGGACCGCGGGCGCCGTGCCCAGCGCTGCGCAGAAGAAGGCCAGCGCACCGGTGACCGCGAGAGCTCGACGGAGTCGCACGTCCCTCGGACGCCGTGACCCGTCGGCCCGTTCCACGCCCGGCGAGGCTCCCACCACGCGTCCGGTCCACCAGGACTCCGCCCGCCGTCGCCAGCACGCCCACGACCCGACGCGCGCGCGGCTCACCGGCACCCTCGATCGCGGTAGCCGACACCAGCAGGTAGGCGTACTCCAGGAAGGCGCGCCTCCACCGCAGCCGCCCAGCCGACGCACCGTCGAGCCGGGCGATGACGAAGGGGTGCAGGTGAGCGGCGCAGAAGACCAGGCGCTGACGCGGTCCCCGCCCAGGGCGGTGGGACCAGCGCGCCGCGGCAGGGGTGTTGCTGCACCACGACCCACCCCGCAGGTCCAGCGCCACGACCCGCACCAGCGCGTCCCGGAGAACCTTCCCGCCAGGTCGGCGGACGTCGGGATCCGCCAGCCGCGGGGCCAGCACGGCTCCGGCCACACCGAACCCGACGCTGCCGGCGTTCTCCAGCGGTCCGGCTCCGGGGCCTGCGACGTGGTCCCACCAGCGGCGGAGGTTCTCCGGAACTCGTACCCGGCGACCCTGCGCACGGCACGCGCGCTCGGTCATCAGCGCCGAGAGGGGCGCGCGACCACGATCGGACCGAGCAGGCCGCTGCTGCGCGTCGACCTCGCCGAGGAGCACACCGCGGCGTGCGCGAGGGGCTCGAAGGAGGTCTCGACGGCGACGCGGTCCTGCGGGAGACCGGCGCTGACGATGACGTCACCGCCCGCGACCTGCCCCTGCTCCACCGTGACGGCTGCAGCGGAGGCGCCTACGGTGGGCAGGGTCGTGCACCCGCGGATCGCGGTCGGGGTGCACGCGGACGCGGCGCCGGCACCGCCGCGAGCACGACCGCGGCAGCGGGCCGGCGGGCACCGTCCCGGCCGCGTCGAGGACGACCGCAGCTCCGCCGAGGAGGGGAACGAGACCGTGCTGCAGAGGACCATCGCCGCCCTGCTGGTGCTGGGCGGTGCGATCTCGCTGTCGCTGCTGCTGTTCGCGTACCCGCGAGCACGCACCGGCATCGTGCTGGCCACGCTGACCGGAGCCGCGGTCGTGGCCGGCTACTGGCTCAGGTGGTCCACCAGGCACCACCACACCCCGCAGCGGTCCCGCACCCGCTGATCCGGGAACGGACCACCGTCGGGCCGGCGACGTCGCCGGCCCACCGCGCACCACCGGTGCCGCACGGCTGGAGGCGCCCACCACCGCGCGGTCCACCCCCGGGCCGGTGCGCTCAGGTGCCCGCCGCGGGCGACTGGCGCAGCACCCGGAACGCGAGCTGCGTGACCGGCCCGAGCGCGAACGCCATCACGACCGTGCCCACCCCGACGGGCCCGCCGAGCAGCCAGCCGACCGCGACCACCGCCACCTCGATCACCACGCGGGAGGCGCCGACCGGCCAGCCGCGCAGGTGGCACGCCACCATGAGGCTGTCGCGCGGGCCGCTGCCCAGCCCGGCGCCGATGTAGAGGGCGCCGCCGAAGCCCAGCGCCAGCACGGAGGCGGCGAGCACGGCCGCCCGCACCGCGACGGGGGCGGTGTGCAGGCCGTCCAGCCACGGCGAGCCCAGCAGGGCGTCCAGCGCCACCGCGATCACCACGACGTTGAACAGGGTGCCCACCCTGGGCCGCACCCCCAGGAACAGCGACAGGACGACCACGAGCACGCCGACGGCGGCGACGACGGTGCCGTAGGACAGGCCGGTGCGGTCGGCGACGCCGGCGTGCAGGACGTCCCAGGACGCGACGCCGAGCTGCACCTGCAGGGAGCCCCACACGCCCGCCGCGCACAGCGACAGGCCGGCGAGGAACTGCACGACCCGCACCGGCGGCGGCAGGCGACGACGAGGTGCGGGCGGGGTGGGGTCCTCGGCGCTTCGGGCGCTCACGGGCTGTTCGTCTCCGGTGGCTGCGGCGGGCGGCGCCGGTGCTTCGACGGTGCCGTCCCAGCCTCGCAGGTGCCCGGCGCGCCCGCCCCGCGGGGCCGGTGCGCCCTCACGGCCGCGCCGCCGCGCGGTGAGGAAGAGTTTTCGCCGCCGTCACGCCCCCCGGTGCCGGGGGGTGATGGGGCGGCCCCCGGCCGTGGAAGACTCCCGCGGGTGACCGAGACCACGCAGCAGGCGGCTGAGCAGGTGAAGGCCCAGATCGGTGTGACGGGCCTGGCGACGATGGGGCGCAACCTCGCCCGCAACATCGCCCGGCACGGGTACGTGACCGCGGTGCACAACCGCAGCGACGCGCGCACGAGGGCGCTCGTGGAGGAGTTCGGCCACGAGGGCACCTTCGTCCCGGCGTACTCGGCGCAGGACTTCGTCGACTCCCTGACCTCCCCCCGCACCGTGATCGTCATGGTGAAGGCGGGCGGCCCCACCGACGCCGTCATCGACGAGCTGGCGCCGCTGCTGAGCGAGGGCGACATCATCGTCGACGCCGGCAACGCCCACTTCGCCGACACCCGCCGCCGCGAGGCGGCGCTGCGCGAGAGGGGCATCCACTTCGCCGGCGTCGGGGTCTCCGGCGGTGAGGAGGGCGCGCTGCTGGGCCCGTCGATCATGCCGGGCGGCTCCGAGCACGCCTACGCCAAGCTCGGCCCGATCCTCGCCGACATCGCCGTCTCCGTGGACGGCACGCCGTGCTCCACGCACGTCGGCCCGGACGGCGCCGGCCACTTCGTGAAGATGGTCCACAACGGCATCGAGTACGCCGACATGCAGCTGATCGCCGAGGCGTACGACCTGATGCGCCACGGCCTGGGCCGCACCCCGCAGCAGCTCGCCGAGGTGTTCACCTCCTGGAACTCCGGCGACCTGGAGTCCTTCCTCATCGAGATCACCGCGCAGGTGCTCGCCAAGGACGACCCCACGCAGGACGGGGTGGCCCTGGTGGACGTCATCCTCGACGCCGCCGAGCAGAAGGGCACCGGCCGCTGGACGGTGCAGACCGCCCTGGACCTGGGCACCCCCGTCTCCGGCATCGCCGAGGCCGTGTTCGCCCGCGCCCTGTCCGGGCACACCGACCAGCGCCGGGCCGCCCAGGGCGTCCTGCCCGGCCCAGCCGAGGACGGCCCGTTCGTCGCCGAGACGGACGCGGACGCGTTCGTCGACGACGTGCGCGCGGCGCTGTACGCCTCGAAGGTCGTCGCCTACGCGCAGGGCTTCGACATGATCAAGGCCGGCTCGGCGGAGTACGGCTGGGGCATCGACCCCGGCGCCATGGCGACGATCTGGCGCGGCGGCTGCATCATCCGCGCGAAGTTCCTCGACCGGATCCGCGAGGCCTACGAGAAGCAGCCGGACCTGCCCTCGCTGCTGCTGGACCCGTACTTCGCCGACGCCGTCGCGAACGGCCAGGAGGCGTGGCGGCGCGTCGTGGCGCACTCGGTGCAGCACGGCATCCCCGCCCCCGGCTTCTCCTCCGCGCTGGCCTACTACGACGGGCTGCGCCGGCCGCGCTCGTCGGCCGCGCTCGTGCAGGGCCTGCGCGACCTGTTCGGCGCGCACACCTACAAGCGCGTCGACCGCGACGGCGACTTCCACGTCGAGTGGGCCGGTGACGGTGCCGAGCACCCCGCCTGAGCCCCCGCGAGACCCCGAGAGCACTGAGAGCGAGGACACGATGAGCGACGCCCCCGGCGGGCAGGCCGCCCCCGCGACGGTGTTCGTCCTGTACGGCGCCACCGGCGACCTGGCCAAGCGCCTGGTCATGCCGGGCTTCGCGGCGCTCGCCAAGGCGGGCCTGCTGCCCGAGCGCTGGGCGCTCATCGGCAGCGGCCGCCGCCCCGTGAGCGACGAGGACTACCGCGAGCACGTGGTCGCCGGCCTGCGCGAGTTCGGCAAGGACCTCGACGACGACGTGCTGGACACCGTGGCGGCCGGGCTGCGCTTCGCCGGCGGCGGGTTCAGCGAGTCGGACCCCGGTGAGCTGCTGGACGTGCTGGAGCGGGTCCGCGGTGAACTGGGCGAGGACGCGCAGCTCGTGCACTACCTGGCGCTGCCGCCGTCGACGTTCGAGGACTACACGCGCGCCGTCGCCGCCCACGGCCTGGCCGAGGGTGCGCGCGTGGTCTACGAGAAGCCGTACGGCACCTCCCCGGAGTCGTTCGAGCGGCTCGACGAGCTGGTGCTGTCGGTCTTCGAGGAGGAGCAGGTCTTCCGCATCGACCACTTCCTCGGCAAGGAGGCCACCCAGCAGCTGCACGTGCTGCGGTTCGCCAACCGGCTGTTCGAGCAGGTGTGGAGCGCCGAGCACGTCGCCCAGGTGCAGATCGACGTGCCCGAGACCCTCGGGGTGGACGAGCGGGCCCAGTTCTACGACGCCACCGGCGCCACCCTGGACATGCTCGTCACGCACCTGCTGCAGGTGGCCGCGGAGGTGGCGGCCGAGCCGCCGGCGGGCCCGGGCCCGGACGCGCTGCAGGAGGCCCGCGAGGCGGTGCTGGGCTGCTTGCGCCCCATCGACCCGGCCGAGGTGGTCCTGGGGCAGTCCAGCGGCTACCGGCACCTGGAGCACGTCGACGACGAGTCCGGCACGGACACGTTCGTCGCGGCGCGGGTGTGGGTGGACAACGACCGCTGGCGCGGGGTGCCGTTCGTGCTGCGCACCGGCAAGAAGCTCGCCGAGTCCCACCAGCACGTCACCCTCGTGCTGCGGCCGCCGACCGCGCTGCAGCACGGCGCGGGGGAGCGCACGGACGAGCCGGAGACGATCACGTTCACGCTGTCCGGCAACGGCACGGTGTGGGCGGGCGTCACCGCCCGCCGTCCCGGCGTCTCCGACGACCTGGTGCCCGGCAAGCTGCACCTGGACCTGGCCGAGCTGCCCGACGCGGAACCGCTGCCGCCGTACGCGGCGCTGCTGCGCGACGTGCTCATCGGCGACCGCGCGCTGTTCACCACCTCCGCGGGCCTGCGCGACGCGTGGCGGGTGGTGACGCCGCTGCTGGAGCAGCGCGGGGAGCTGCACCCGTACGAGCCGGGCACCTGGGGCCCGGAGGCGGCCGACGAGCTCGCCGCCCCCTACGGCTGGCTCACCCAGCACTGACCCCCCCTCGGAGCACACCCCCTCCCCACCCGGTGATCAAGGAAGTGGCAACTTCCTTGATCACCGGGTGGGGAGGGGCGGGTGGGGGTGGCGGGGTCAGGCGGAGCGGCGCAGGGCCTCGACGACGGCGTCGCGCGCGCTGCCGGCGTCCAGGGGCACGCCGGTGGCGGTCAGCGCCCGCGCGGCGCGGCCGTCCGCGCGCAGCAGGCCCAGCAGCAGGTGCTCGGTGCCGATGTGGTTGTGCTTCAAGCCCAGCGCGGCCTTCAGGGACTCCTCCAGCGCCTTCTTCGCCGGCCGCGTGAAGGGCACGTGGCCGCTGAGCGGCCCGCCGCCCGGCAGTCGCCGGCGCAGCCAGCCGCGGCGGCGGCGCCCCGCGCGTTCCAGGGCCCCCGGCCCGAAGGTCTCCTCCACGCGGGAGCGGACCGCGTCCAGGTCGATGCCGAGGGAGCGCAGCGCGTCGGCGTCCTCCTCCGGGCCGCGCTCGCGGGCGACCTCCTCGCGCAGGCGAGCGGCGTCGGCGCCGGCCGCGCGCAGCACGTCGGCACCCACGCCGCCGACGTCCAGCAGCGCCAGCAGCAGGTGGTCGTCGCCGATCTCGCGGTGCCCCAGCTCGCGGGCGACCCGCTGGGCGCCGACGACGGCCTCCCGGGCGCGGGGCGTGAAGCGTTCGAACACGGTGTCCTCCTGCGGTTCTCGGGTCAGTCGCGGGTGGAGTGCTTGCGGTGGGCGGCCTGCTTGGACACCCCGAGGGCGCCGGCGATGTCGGCCCAGGACCAGCCGAGCTCCCGGGCGCGGTCGACCTGGAGGCGTTCGAGCTGCTCGGTGAGGCGGCGCAGCGCGGCGACGGCCCGCAGGCCGACGGCCGGGTCGGGATCGCTGCCCGCGGTGACGAGGGTGTCCGGTTCGGCCATGCGTCATCATGTGTTGACGACCCTGCTCCCGTCAACCCTTGTTGACGCCCCTCCTCTCCCTTCCGGTGATCAAGGAAGTGGCAACTTCCTTGATCACCGAGGGGGGAGTGCGGGGCAGGGGAGTGCGGGGGCGGGTGCGCCGCGTGGGGGACGTGGTCCACCCGGGGGATGACGGGGGACTTCACACCCCGGACCGATCCGCCGCACACCCTCCGCAGCGCACCCTGGGGACACCGGGACGGGCGGGCCGCC
Organism: Kineococcus sp. G2; assembly: GCF_037154035.1. NCBI lineage: Bacteria > Bacillati > Actinomycetota > Actinomycetes > Kineosporiales > Kineosporiaceae > Kineococcus > Kineococcus sp. G2. The sequence continues at coordinate 12,679 of NZ_JBBBEM010000134.1, forward strand.
CCGGTGCCGAGGAGGGGATCGCCGTGGACGTTCTGACGGGGGTGCTGGTGGTCGTGGGAGCGCTGGCCGGGATCGGGGTCCTGCTGGCCGCGGCGCTGGCCGGCCGGGCCGCCGAGGAGGGGCGCCGGGACGGCCGCCTGCTGGTCGCGCCGCGCGGCGCCGGGTTCGGCGAGGCGAGCCGCCTGGCCGTCGAGGCCGACCGCGCCGAGCGGGCCTCGCGCGCCCCGGTCGTGCACCTGGACGAGCACCGCACCCGCCGCGCCGGCGCCCGCGCCGCCTGACCCCGGAGCCCCTGGCGCCCGCCGGTGCGGGGTGTAGCGTCGCGGACGTGGTCGACGCCGACACGACAACCGCCCCCCGCACCCGCCTCCTGCACGTCGGCCTCGGCGGCTGGGGCCGGGACTGGGAGCGCAACGCGATCCCCCGGGTCCCCGAGGTGGAGCGCGTCGCGATCGTCGACGCGCACGGACCCACGCTGCGCACCGCGCAGCGCGAACTGGGCCTGCCGGACGCCGCGTGCTTCACGTCGCTGAGCGAGGCCGCGCGGTCCGTGGCCGCCGACGGCGTCGTGGTGACCGCCCCCGTGCAGTTCCACGTTCCGCTCGCGCTGGAGGCGCTGGACGCCGGCCTGCACGTCCTCGTCGAGAAACCCTTCGCCGGCACCGTCGCCGAGGCCCGCACCGCCGTCGAGCGCGCCGAGGAGCTCGGTCTCGTGCTGCAGGTCAGCCAGAACTACCGGTTCTACCCGGCCCCGCGCGCCGTGCGCGAGCTCGTGGCGGACGGCGCGATCGGCGACCTCTCCGTCGTCCACGTCGACTTCCGCCGCTGGGCCAACGACGCACCGGTGCAGACGAACCGGCACTACGCGTTCCCGCACCCGCTGCTGTTCGACATGGCCGTCCACCACTTCGACCTGCTGCGGATGGTCACCGGCCGCGAGGCGGTGCGCGTGTACGCGAAGGTCACCGACCCGCCGTGGAGCCGGTTCGAGCAGGAGGCGTCGGCGGTGCTGACGATCGAGATGACCGGCGGGCTGGTCGCCAGCTACCGCGGCAGCTGGGTCAGCCGCGGGCCGCAGACCGCCTGGGACGGCGAGTGGGCCCTGGAGGGCGAGCACGGCCGCATCACCTTCACCGGCCGCGGCGGCGACGGCCCCGGCGACGACGCCGTCACCCTCAGCCGCGGCGGCGGGGAGGCCGAACCGGTGGAGCTGCCGGCGCCGGACGTGTGGGGGCGTTCCGCGGGTCTGCGGCAGTTCGCCCGCGCCGTGCGGGGCGGTCCCGCCCCGGAGGTGACCGGCCGGGCGAACCTGGGAAGCCTCGCGATCGCGGAGGCGGCGGCGCGCTCGGTGGGATCGGGCCGGGTCGAGGACGTCGAGCGGGTGGAGGAGCTGTGAGCGGCACGCAGCGGGCGCTGCGCGTCCTCGTGTGGAACGAGGGCGTGCACGAGGCGAACCGGAACCCTCCGGACATCGGCGAGTACTACCCCGACGGGATCCACGGCGCCATCGCCGCCGGGTTGCGGCGGTTGCTGCCGGACGCGGAGGTCTCCACCGCCACCCTCGCCGACCCCGAGCACGGCCTGGGCGAGCAGGTGCTGGAGAGCACCGACGTGGTGCTGTGGTGGGGGCACGCCGCCCACGAGCAGGTCGCCGACGACGTCGTCGAGCGGGTCCGGCAGCACGTCCTGGGCGGCATGGGCCTGCTGGTGCTGCACTCCGGGCACTACTCGAAGATCTTCACGCGCCTGATGGGGACGACGTGCTCGCTGGCGTGGCGCAACGAGGGCGAGCGCGAACTCGTGTGGAACGTGAAACCCTCGCACCCCATCGCCCGCGGGATCCCCAGCCCGATCGTCATCGACCGGCAGGAGATGTACGGGGAGCTGTTCGACATCCCCGACCCCGACGACCTGCTGTTCATCAGCTCCTTCGCCGGGGGGGAGGTGTTCCGCTCCGGCGTGACGTTCACCCGCGGTCGCGGGCGGATCTTCTACTTCAGCCCCGGTGACCAGGAGTACCCCGTCTACCACCACCCGCACGTCCAGCAGGTCCTCGCCAACGGCGTCCGCTGGGCCGCGCCCGACGAGCCGGGCCGCGACGTCCCGGACGTCAGCAACCCCTCCCGGGAGTGGTTCGGCGCCGGGTGACCCCCGGCGGGGTCCTCTCAGTCCCGGCGGCGCACCGTCCGCGCCCGCCGGACCAGGTCCACCGCTGCCGCGTCCCACGAGGGGTGCGCGAAGGTGAAACCCGCCTCCAGCAGGCGGCCGGGCACGACCCGCCGGCTCTTCAGCAGCAGTTCGGTGTCGGTGCGCAGGACGAGCGCGCCGGCCTCGGCCATGAGGCGGGTCGCGGGCAGGCCGAGGCGGCGGCCCCACGCCCGGCGCAGCGAGCGCGTGAACTCGCCCTGCGGGAGCGGCTGGGGTGCGGCGACGATGAACGGGCCGTCGAGGTCCTCGCGCTCCAGGAGGAACAGCACGGCCCGCACGAAGTCGTCGCCGTGGATCCAGGACACGAACTGCCCGCCGCCCGCGACGGGGCCGCCGAGCCCGAGCCGGGCCATCCACGACAGGTAGTCGAAGATCCCGCCGCGGTCCGGCGTCATGACCATCGCGGTGCGCAGCGCGACGCGGCGCGTGGCGGGCACGTCGGCGTCCGTCTGCGCCTGCTCCCACCGCCGGGCGATGCGCACGCTGTACTCCCAGTACAGGGGGACGTCGGGTTCCTCGCCGCCGAGGACGCCGTTCGCCTCGTCGTGGGGCAGCCCGTCGGGGCGGCTGCGGGCGTCGGCGTAGATCGTGGCGGTGCTCATCTGCACCCACACCGCGGGCGGCCGCGCGGCGCGGGCGATCGCCTCCCCGACCATGCGGGTGGACTCGACGCGCGAGTCCATCATCTGGCGCAGGTTCGCGTCGGTGTAGCGGCAGCTGACCGTGCGGCCGGCGAGGTTCACGACCGCGTCGGCGCCGTCCAGCTCGGCCGCCCACGCGCCGAGGGTGCGCCCGTCCCACACGACGTGGCGGACGCCGTCCTGGAGGCGCTCGGGCCGGCGGCTGAGGACCACCACCTCGTCGCCGCGCTTCGCCAGGGCCCGCCGCAGCACGCCGCCGACCTGGCCCGTCCCGCCCGGGACCACGATCTTCACCTGCCGAGGGTAGGCCGCGCCCGCTCCCGGCGGGCCCGTTCCCTCCCCTTCGGTGATCAAGGAAGTGACAACTTCCTTGATCACCGAAGGGGAGGGGGACGGAGGTGGCGCCGGGATCGGGGATGATGGGGGCCCACCCGTGCAGCTGGCGTGACGCCAGAGGAACCACCTGGCGTCAGGAGGCCCGAGCGTGCCGCAGGACCCGTCCCCCGGGGACCAGCCCGTGCACCAGCCCGTGGACCGGTCCGCCGAGGCGGCGGTGCGGGCGCTGACGGCGGACGGGGCCCGGGTGGCCGCGGCGCGCCGGCTGCACCCCGGCACCGGCACCCTGGCCGGGCTGGACCGGCTGGCGGACCTGGCCGCCCGGCTGCTGGGCGCCGGCTCCGGGCGCGTCTCGCTGCTGAGCGACGTGCAGCGCGTGGCCGGGACCGCGGGCCCCCAGCCGGCCGCCGGTGCGCTCGGCGAGGAACCGCTGGCGCAGTGGCTGTGCACCCGGACCGCCGCCTCCGGCGCCCCGCTGGCGATCGCCGACACCACCGCCGACGAGCGGGTGGCGGACCTGCCCGCCGTGACCTCCGGGGTGGTGAGGTCCTACCTGGGGGCCCCGCTGACCGTGGACGGCGGTCACGTGGTGGGCGCGGTGTGCGTCTTCGAGCCCGCGCCGCGGTCGTGGAGCGAGCAGGACGTGGCGCTGCTGCAGCAGGTGGCCGCCGCCGCGGTGGCCGAGCTGGAGCTGATCGCCCTCAGCGGTGAGTACGCCTCCAACCGGGCGCTGCTGGAGCTGACGATCGGCGCCGCCGAGCTCGGCACGTTCGACCTGGACCTCGCCACCGGGGCCCTGACGGCGAACGAGCGGCTGCTGGAGCTGGCGGGGCTGACCCCGGAGACGTTCGGCGGCACCGTGCGGGACGTCTACGCGAACCTCCACCCCGACGACCTCGAGGCGACGACCGCTGCGGTGCGGGAGGCCGTCGACAGCGGCGGCGAGTACCACGCCGAGCACCGCTTCGCCCACCCCGGCGGCGGGTACCGGTGGGTCGTGGCGCGCGGCGCGACGCTGCCCGGGCCCGACGGCGCCCCGGCGCGGCTGCTGGGCGCGGCCTACGACGTGACGAGCCTGCGGGAGGCCGGCGCCCACGTCGAGCACGTCCTCGACTCCATGGCCGTCGCCTACCTGGCCGTGGACGCCGACTGGCGCGTCACCTACCTCAACGCCGAGGCGGCGCGCATCACCGGCACCTCGCGCGAGCAGCTGCTCGGTCGCGACGTCTGGGAGGCCTTCCCCGCGGCCGTCGGCACCGTCTTCGAGGAGCGGTACCGGCACGCCGCGGCCACGGGGGAGACGGTCGTCTTCGACGCCTACTACCCGGCGCCGCTGGAGGTGTGGGTGGAGGTGCGCGTCGTGCCGGACGGCGGTGAGCCGAACCGGGGGCTGGCGCTGTACTTCCTGGACGTCACCGCCCGCAAGCGCGCCCAGGACGCCGCCGAGGCCGCCCGGCGGGCGGCGGAGGAGGCCGCGGCCCGCCAGGAGCTGCTGGCGGCGGTCTCCCGGGAGCTGTCCGGGGCGCTGGAGGCCGAGCTGGCCGTGGCCAGCCTCGCGCAGCTGGTCGTGCCCGCGCTGGGCGACTGGTGCGTCGTCAGCGTCGTCGACGACGACGCCCCGGCCAGCACCCCGGCCGGGGTGCGGGCCAGCACGGCCGCCGGGCGCCCCGGGCAGCTGCGCCGGGGCCTGCGCGACGCGGGCTGCTGGCACCGCGACGAGGCCCTGCTGCCGCTGGTGCAGGAGTACTCCGAGCACCGCCTGGACGAGCTGACGGACACGGCCTTCCTGTGGCGGGCGCTGCGCCACGCCCGGCCGGTGCCGGTCCCGGACGCCACCCGCGCCGTCACCGCGGTGCTCGAACCCGGCGGGCGGGCGCGCGAGCTGCTGGCGCAGCTGGCGCCGAGCGGGGCGGCGATCTTCCCGCTGCGCGGGCGCGGGCGGACCGTGGGCCTGCTGACCGTGTTCACCGGACCCGGCCGCGCACCGCTGAGCACGCAGGAGATGTTCACGGCCGCCGAGGTCGCCGACCGCGCCGGCCTGGCCCTGGACTCCGCCCGGCTGTACCGCCAGCAGCGCGAGCTGGCCGAGGGGCTGCAGCGCTCCCTGCTGTCCGAGCCGCCCGAACCGGACCACGGCCAGATCGTGGTGCGCTACCTGCCCGCCGCGGAGGCCGCGCAGGTCGGCGGCGACTGGTACGACGCGTTCATGCAGCCCAGCGGCTCCACGGTGCTCGTCATCGGCGACGTCGTCGGCCACGACACGCAGGCCGCCGCCGCGATGAGCCAGGTGCGCACCGTCCTGCGGACCCTGGGGGCGCTGGCCGACGACTCCCCGGCGCAGGTCCTGGCCGGGACGGACCGGGTGATGGCCAACCTGGAGATCACCACCACCGCCACCGCCGTCGTCGCCCGCCTGGAGCAGAGCGCCGACGAGCGGCGGCGCGGGGTGACCCGGCTGCGCTGGTCCAGCGCCGGCCACCCGCCGGCGATGGTCGTGCACCCCGACGGCTCGGTGCTGCCGCTGGCCGGGGTGCACGCCGACCTGCTGCTGGGCGTGCTGCCCGACGCGGAGCGCCGCGACAGCGAGGTCCTGCTGGAGCGCGGCTCCACCGTGGTGCTCTACACCGACGGGCTCGTCGAGCGCCGCGACCAGCCCCTGCACGAGGGCCTGGTCGCGCTGCAGGAGGTCCTCGAGGAGCTCGCCGCCGAGGACCTCGACCTGGACTCCCTGGTGGACCGGATGCTGCGGCGGATGCTGCCGCCCGCCGCCGAGGACGACGTGGCCGTGGTCGCCGTCCGCCTGCACCCGCAGGACCGGCCGCGCCCGTCCGAGGCCGGCCCGAACCGGGTGCCGCCGCACGTGCCCGACGAGCCGGACGTGCCGCCGATCGTGCGGGCCGAGGCCGGGCTCAGCCCTTCGGCAGCTCCCGCAGCCACCGCTCCGCCTCGGCGAGGGTGAGCACGGGGCCGTTCTCCCCGAAGGCGATGCGCGCGTCCGCCGCCCCGGGGCGGCCGCTGGTCAGCAGGTAGCCGGGGTGCCGCGCCGTCGGCGCCTCCAGGGTCCAGCCCTTCGCCTTCGCGGTGCGGCGCAGCGCCTCGAAGCGCGCCTGCTCGTCAGCGGGCACGGGTGCCCCTCCGTCTCGTGTCGTCGGTGGTCGCGGTCCGCCGCTGGTCAGGACGGCTCGGCGAGCGGTTCCGGCCCGGCCGCGGCGGCGCCGGGGCTCAGCAGCGCCGCCACCGCGTCCCAGCGCGCGATCTCGCAGCCGTCCGTGCGGGTGAACCGCGCGTCCACCTCCCGCCCCGCCCACGTGCCGGTGACGGTGGCGCGCTGCGGGCCGCCGTAGACCTGCGTGCAGGCCGTGTCCGGCGGCACCGGGGCGAACGGTTCCCCCGCCGCGGCGAGCGCCGCGCACGCGGCCGCCGGGTCCGGGTGGGTCCCGCTCGCGGTGCCGTCGGCCGCGCACTCCAGGGTCCACGTGCTGGTGCCCCCCGCGCCGTCGTCGACCGTCACCGTCAGGGACGCCGGCCCGGACGGTGCGGGCGCCGTCGCGGCGCCGGACGTGCCCGACGCGCTGGGTGTGCTGCTCACCGTCTGTCCCCCCGCCTGCTGCTGACCGCACCCGGCGCCGCCCGCGAGCAGCAGGGCCGCCAGGACCACCGCGCCCGGCGCTCGCCGTCGCACCGTGCCGACCATCGTCGCCCCCCGCCCCGTGCACCGCTCGCCGACCGCCCCTCGGTCACCGCCCGTGGTGGGACGTGCCGGCGCCCGTGCCGGTTCCCGCCGGGACGGCCCCCCGCTCCCGCGAGGTGCGGCACCGCGGTTTCCCCGCGTCGCCACCCGGGCGCCACCGGGTCCGCGCCCCGCGTTCACCCGCCGCGGGAACCGGGGAGGTGCAACACGTCCGGAAAGCCCCGAGGTGCGCGTGCGCGCACCGAGAGCCCGACGGTGGTGGTTCGTCCGTGAGGTCCCCCGTGAGCGAGAGCAGCTCGGCGATGAGCGAGAGCAACTCGGCGAGGACGACGATCGTGGCGGTCCTGTGCGCCACGATCTTCTTCCTGGCCCTGACGATCCTCGAGGCCGTCCCGGAGATCCCGGTCGACATCGACGCCAAACCCTTCTTCATCCCCGTGGCGCTCGCGGTGCTGGTGCCGCGGGGCCGCCCCGTGCTCGCGGTGGCGGTCGGCGCCATGGGCGGGGAGTTCATGCGCGACATGCTCGAGGGCTACGAGATCGACGACGCCCTGGGCGCCGTGGGGTACCTGGCGGCGTTCACCCTCGCCGGGTACGTCGTCGGCGACCGGCCCCTGAGCAAGCCGCGGCTGGTCGTGGCGACGCTGCTGGCGGCCGTCGTGCACGCGGTGATCGAGGCGGCGTCGCTGCTGGTGTTCGACTCCGAGCTGGTGGGCATCGCCGTGTGGTCCGCGGTGGGCAACACGATCGGCGACGGCGTCCTGCTGGGGGTGCTGCCCGTCCTCGGCCTGGTGCCGGTGCTCTACGGGCGCATCGAGCGGTACCTGGGTTTCGAGCCCCGCGGCGCCGACCGGTACCGCGACCGCGTCCCCCCGGTGCCGCGCGCCCGGCCCGCCGCCCAGGGGGGAGCGCCGCAGCCCCGCGCGCGCGCCGCCCGCGGGGAGGACGGCGGGCCGTGGGCGGTCACCGCCACCGGGCTGACCTTCCACTACCCGACCAGCGACGTGCCCGCCCTCGACGCGGTGGACCTGCGCCTCGCCGAGGGTGAGGTCGTCGGCCTGGCGGGCCCACCGGGAGCCGGCAAGACCACGCTGGCGCTGGCGCTGGCGGGCCTGCTGCCGGACGTGACCGGCGGGCGCGTCAGCGGTGAGGTGCGCGCCGAGGGCGGCGTGGGCATCGTCTTCGACGACCCCGGCGGGCAGCTGACGCAGCTGCGGGCGATCTCGGAGGTCGCCGAGCCGCTGCGCACCCGCGGCGCCCGCCCGCAGGAGGCCGAGCGCGAGGCGCGCCGGCTGCTCGAGGCCGTCGGCCTGGGCGCCGAGGACCTGACCCGCCGGTGGGTGTGGGAGCTGGCCGAGGGGCAGCAGGTCCTGCTGGCCCTGGCCGCGACCCTCGCCACCCGCCCGCGGGTCCTCGTCCTGGACGCGGTGATGGGCCACCTCGACGGCGAGCACCGCGAGCGCCTGATGCGGGTGCTGCGCGAGGAGGCCGCCGGTGCCACCGTCGTGCTCGTCGAGCAGGACGTCGCGCTGCTGGCGGAGGCCACGCGGCGCCTCGTCGTGCTCTCGGCCGGCCGGGTCGTCGCCGACGGCACGCTCAGCGACCTGCTGGTCGACGACCGGGTGCGCGAGCTGGCGGACCTGGCAGCCCCCGTGGAGCTGACGGCCGCGCGCGAGCTGGGCCTGGCGGGCTCCCCGCTGACGCCGCAGCAGTTCGCCGACCTCGTCCGCGGGCACCGGCCGGCGCACCACGGGAACGGCGGCGGGAACGGCGGCGGGAGCGGCGGCGGGAGCGGTGCCGGGCGCCGGGGTGCGGACGCCGGCGGCGAGCCGCCGTGGGCGCACGACGCCCCCCGGGTGCGGGTGCGCGGCCTGGACTTCGCCTACCCCGACCGCTCCCCGGCGCTGCGCGGCGTCGACCTGGAGGTGCGTCCGGGGGAGGTGCACGCCGTGGTCGGTCGCACGGGTGCCGGCAAGAGCACCCTGGTGCGGATCCTGGCCGGTCTGCTGGACCCCGTGGCCGGGCAGGTGGCCGTCGACGACCAGGACGTCACCGCCGTGCACCCGGCGGACCTGGCCCTGCGGGTCGCCACCGTGCCGCAGGGCGCCGACCAGGCCCTGTCGCGGCGGCGCGTGCGCGACGAGATCGCGTTCTCCCTGCGCGAGCGCGGGCGCACCGAGGCCGTCGCCGAGCGGGTCGAGGCCGCCCGCCGGCTGGTGGGGCTGCCCGAGGACGTGCTCGACGCCGACCCCGTCCTGCTGCCGCGGGCGCACCGGCGGCTGGTCGCGCTGGCCGCCGCGCTCGTGGTCGAACCGTCCGTGGTGGTGCTGGACGCCCCGTTCACCGGGCTCGGGCCGGGGACCGCGGCGCGGGTGCGCGCGGCGGTCGCCGAGCTGCGCGCGCGCGGGGCGGCCGTCCTGATCACGGAGCACGACGTGGAGGCGCTCGCCGAGGTCGTGGACACGGTGACGCTGCTGCACCACGGCGCCGTCGTCGTGCAGGGACCGCTGCGCGAGGTGCTGCGCGGTGACCGGCGCGAGCTGCTGACCTCGCGGCGGCTGGAGCTGCCGCGCGCCGGGGTCCTGGGCGAGGCCGTCGGGGTGCGGGCCTGCACCGTGGCCGACCTCGTCGAGGCCCTGTCCGCCCCCGCGACCTCCTCGACCGCGCCGGCCGTCCCCGCCGTGCCGGCCCCGACCGCACCCGCCCGGGAGGCCTGATGTCCGCTCGCGTCCCCGTCCTCTACACCGGTCGCGACACCGTCGTGAACCGCCGCGACCCGCGCGTGAAGCTGCTGGTGCTGGCGCTGCTGTTCGTCTTCGTCTTCGTGGCCCCCAGCACGCAGTGGATGCTGGTGCCCGTCGTCGCCGGGCTGGTGACCGCGGTGCTGGCGCGCACCCCGTGGCGCTGGCTGCTGGTGCTGTGGGGCATCCACGTGCCCACGTTCATCGCCCTGATCGTCATCGGCGGGTGGGGCTCGCTGACCGCCGGGGACCTCGGGGGGCTGGTGACCGCGGCCGGCGCGGAGGCGCGGCTGGTGCTGGCGTGGACGGGCACGATCCTGCTCAGCGTCAGCGTGTTCTCCGCGCTCGACCCCGACGACACCGCCCGTGGGCTGCGCGGTCTGGGCCTGCCGGCGGTCGTCTCGTTCGCGGTGGGCCTGTGCTACCGCCTGCTGTACACGACGCTGACGGAGGCGGTGCAGCTCACCGAGCACATGCGCCTGCGCGGGGTCCGGCTGCAGGCGCGCCGGCCGCTGCGGTTCGTGCGCGACGCGCTGCAGGTGTCCCTGCCGCTGCTGTTCGGCGTGGTGCGGCGCGGGCCGCTGCTGATGGCGACGATGCGGTTGCGGGGTTTCGCGGGCGATCCGCAGCTGGGGCGGCCGGGCGTCGCGGACGTCGCCGTGGTGGTGGTGGCCCTCGCCCTGGTGGCGGGCGCGGCCCTGGCCCGCTGGGGGGCGCTGCCCGCGACCCCGATCGCGCTGGGGGGCTGACGGGAGCGCTCGTGCGCGGGTAACCTGGGCGATTTCGCCGGTTCGGGTTCCTCGGCTCGTCCCCTGAGAATCCTCCCGCGAACCGGTCCGTGATCGCAACGTTGTTGCGGTGCAACGATTCTGGCAGGATTCCCGGGCTCCCCGGAACCCAGGAGGAACCGTGCCCGCCCCCGCCCGGGGAACCCCCGGAACCCCCGACGTGCTCGCCGCCGAGCAGCGCCACCTCGACCGCGCCCGCGCCGAACTGGTCCGCATGCGCGAGCACACGCTGTCCCTGACCGCCGACGGCGGCGACCCGATCGCCGACGCCGCCCTCGCCCGCGTCCTCGACCGCCGCGCCGCGAGCCTCGTGGACGACCCCGCCACCGCCCTGTTCTTCGGCCGCACCGACCACGACTCCGGCGAGGTCCTGCACATCGGCCGCCGCCACGTCACCGACGCCGCCGGCGACCCCGTCGTCGTGGACTGGCGCGCCGACGTCTCCCGCGGGTTCTACCGCGCCAGCCGCGCCGAACGCGGCGACGTCCGGCTGCGCCGCCGCTTCGGCGTCGAGCACGGCCGGCTCACCGCCCACGAGGACGAGCACCTCACCGACCCCGCCCCCGGCGAGGACGAGCGCGCCTCCGCGATCCTCGCCCGCGAGATCGAGCGCCCCCGCTCCGGGCCCATGCGCGACATCGTCGCCACCATCCAGCCCGAGCAGGACGCCCTCGTGCGCGCCGACGCGGCCACCACCGTGTGCGTGCAGGGCGCCCCCGGCACCGGCAAGACCGCCGTCGGCCTGCACCGCGCCGCGTGGCTGCTGTACGCGCACCGTGAGCGCCTGACCCGCCAGGGCGTCCTCGTCGTCGGCCCCAACACCGCGTTCCTGCAGCACATCGGCGCGGTCCTGCCCGCGCTGGGGGAGGTGCGGGTCGAGCAGCGCACCGTCACCGGCCTCGTCACCGCCCCCGGCGGCGGGCGGAAGGACGTGGCCGTGCGCGCCGCCGAACCCGCCGCCGTGGCCGCCCTCAAGGGCGACGCCCGCATGGCCGAGGTCGCCCGCCGCGCCGTGTGGTCCGCCGTGGGGGACCCGGCGCACGTCCTCGACGGCGGCGCGTTCGTCCTGCCGCGCGGCTCCCGGCGCTGGCGGGTGCCCGGCTACCGGGTGCGCGAGCTGCTCGACGACCTCGCCGGCCGCGGCATCCGCTACGGGGCCGCCCGCGCCCTGCTGCCGCAGCGCCTCGCCCACGCCGTCCTGCAGCTGTTCGAGGCCGCCGGCGACTCCCCCGACGACGCCGTGCAGGACGCCGTCGCCCGCAGCGCCGACGTCAAGCGCGCCGTGAACCGGCTGCTGCCCGCCCAGGACGCCGCGAAGGTCCTGCACCGGCTGCTGTCCGATGCGGAGTTCCTCACCGCCTGCTCCGGCGGTGTGCTCGACGACGCCGGGCGGGAGCTGCTGCTGTGGGAGAGGCCCCCGCGCAGCGCCGGCACCGCCCGCTGGAGCGACGCCGACGCCGTCCTGATCGACGAGATCGCCGACCAGCTCACCCGCACCCCCTCGCGCGCCCACGTCGTCCTCGACGAGGCCCAGGACCTCTCCCCGATGCAGCTGCGCGCCGTGGGCCGGCGCTGCTCCACCGGCGCCGCCACCGTCCTCGGCGACATCGCGCAGGGCACCACCCCGTGGTCGGCGCGCTCCTGGCCCGAGGTGCTCGAGCACCTCGGCAAGCCCGGCGGCCACGTCGAGGTCCTCGACCGCGGCTTCCGCGTGCCCTCCGCCGTCATCGACTACGCCGCCCGGCTGCTGCCCGCCATCGCTCCCGAGCTGAGCGTGCCGCGCTCGGTGCGCCCCGACCCCGGCCGCCTCGACGTCCTGGCCGTCGACGCGGACGCGGGGGAGGACGCGCTGGCGCGGGCCGTCGCCGTCGTCGCGGACCTGCTGCGCGGGGACGGCTCGATCGGCCTCGTCGTCGCCGACACCACCACCGACGCCGCAGCCGGTGCCCTCGCCGCCGCCGGCGTTCCCGCCACCCGCCTCGACGCGGTGCACGAGGACGACGGGCTCCCCGAACGGGTGTCCCTCGTGCCCGCCACCCTCGTCAAGGGCCTGGAGTTCGACCGGGTCGTCGTCCTCGAACCCGCCGACGTCGTGGCCGGCGAGCCCGACGAGCGCACCGGCCTGCGCCGGCTGTACGTGGCGCTGACCCGCGCCGTGTCCGCCCTCACCGTCGTGCACGCCCGGCCCCTGCCCGAGCAGCTGCGCTGAGCCGTAGGCTCCCGCCATGCCCGAGGTCCCCTCCGTCCCCGCCGCCGCCGTCCCCGCCGACGCCACGATCCTCGACGTCCGCGAGGACGACGAGTGGGTCGCCGGCCACGCCGACGGCGCCCTGCACATCCCCATGGGGGAGGTGCCGCAGCGCCTGGCCGAGCTGCCCGCGGGCGAGCTGCACGTCGTGTGCCGCGCCGGCGGCCGCTCCCTGCGGGTGGCGCAGTGGCTGGCGCAGAACGGCTACGACGTGGTCAACGTCGACGGCGGCATGGGCGCGTGGGCGGACGCCGGCCGTCCCATGGTCTCCGAGACGGGTGACGAGCCCTTCGTGCGCTGATCCCGGTGGGGGCGGGGCCCGGTCGGGTCCTCGGCCGGGTGGCGGGGCGCAGGGCGACCACCGCGCTCCTGCGGTTCCCGGCGGGTCGCTGCTGGGCCGGACGGGTGGTCCGGAGCACCCTGGTGGGGGAGCCGCGGCCGGGCAGGTTTGGCCGCTGAGCGGCCCGGGTACCTACGGTGCCGTCAGGTGGCGGCTGGGTCAGGAGGACGGATGCCGACGGGTGTTGGCCCGGTGCCGGCGACGCACTGGTCGTCGTTCGAGCACGACGCGGCGTCTGTCCCCAGGGCCAGGCGCGCCGTCCGCTGCGTGCTGGACGGCGCGGGCCTGGACGCCGAGGCCACGGCGGAGATCGAGATCGTCGTCTCGGAGATCGTGGGCAACTCGGTGCGGCACGCGCGCCCGCTGGGCGACGGCGGCATCCACGTGCGGTGCCTGGTCACGTGCGACGGCGGCGCGCACGTGGAGATCGCCGTGACGGACGGCGGCGCCCCCGGGCGGGTGGTGAGTCCCCGCTCGGTGGACGACGGGTCCACGTCCGGGCGGGGCCTGCGCATCGTGGAGGGCCTCGCCGACGAGTGGGGGGTCGTGGAGAACGTCGACGACTTCAGCCGCACGGTGTGGGCGTCGTTCGGGGGCCCCACCCGCCTGCACCCGCACTGAGCACCCCACCCGTCCGGTCACGGAACGGGAGACTCCGATCGCTCAGCGCGATAAACTGGGAACGGCGCTGGAGAGGACCGGCACTTACACCCGGGGGAGGGCGAGTGGACCGCGCTCCGGTCACCGCTGCCCACGTCCCCGCGCCCCGCCCGCACCTCGACGTGGCGGACCTGCGCCTGCTGGAGCGCACCACCGCCCGCCTCGCCGCCGCCCTCACCGTGCGCGACGCGGTCGACGCCGTCCTCGACACCGTCCGCGAAGCCCTGGGCGCCTCCACCTGCGGCGTCTTCCTCCTCGACGAGGACGGCACCGCCCTCGTGCCCGCCGGTGGCGGCACCGGGCCCCTGCCCGCCGGGCCGGTGCCCCGCCTGCCGCTGAGCGCCTCCGCCCCCAGCGCGCAGGCCGCCCGCACCCGCGCCCCGGTGCTGCTGCGCTCGCCCGGTGAGCTCGCCGCCCGCTTCGACGACCCCCTCAACGAGCGCCTCGTGGCCGCCGGGGAACGGTCCTGGGCGGTGCTGCCCCTGCTGACGGACGCCGGGCTGATCGGCGTCCTGCGGGTGGGCCTGCTCCGCGAGGGCTCCCTGGACGAGGTGCAGCAGCTGCTGGCCGCCACCCTCGCCGGGCAGTGCGCCAGCGCCGTGGAGCGGGCCCGCCTGTTCGACGCCGTCCGCGCCGCCGCCCGCGACGCCCGGAGCGCCGAGCACCGCTACCGCACCCTCGCCGAGGCCGGTCGCCTCGACGTGTTCACCGCCGCCCCCGGGCGCGGCCTCACCAGCGACCTGCCCGGCTGGCGCGCCCTCACCGGCCGCGACGGCGACCTGCTCGGCACCGGCTGGACCGCCGACGTGCACCCGGCGGACCTGCCGGGCCTGCTCGCCGAGGCCACCGCCGCCGCCCGCGAGGGCCGCACCGCCGGCGCCCGCCTGCGCGTGCGCACCCCCGCCGGCTGGCGCTGGCTGGCCGTCACCGCGCAGCCGGTGCCCGTGGACCCCGACGACCCCGCCGGCCCCGTCCTGGAGTGGGTCGGCGCCGTCGAGGACGTCGACGAGCGGGTCCGCGCCCGCCGCCGGGCCCGCGCCCTGCAGGCCCTGACCGCGGCCCTGTCCACGGCCACCACGCGCGCCGGCGTCGTCGACGCCGCCCTGCGCGCCTGCCTGGACCTGCCCGGGACCACCCGCGCGAGCCTGACCCTGCTCGAGGAGGAGCGCGGCCCGCGCGGCGCCGTCGCCGTGCACCGCCTGCGGCGCGACGGCCGGCGCGACCACCTGGTGCGCGACGACCGCACCGCCGTCGAGCTGCTGCGCGACGTCGAGGCGTGCGCCGCCGCCGGCGGCTGGTACGCCGCCGGTGCCGCCGGCGCCGCGTCCCTGCCCGCCTGGGTGCGCCCGACCTACCTGCAGGCGCTCGCCGAGGGCGACGCCGCCTGGGCCGTGCTGCCGCTGGCCACGCCGCGCCGCCACCTCGGCGGCCTCGTCGTCGGTTCCGCGGAGGACTGCGCCGCCGGTGCCGGCGTCCTCGACGAGGACGAGCGCTCCTTCCTGCTGGCCCTGGCCGGGCAGGTCGCCGGTGCGCTGGACCGGGTGGAGCTGCTGGAGCGCGAGCGCAGCACCGCCCGCGTGCTGCAGGAGGCCCTCAAGCCCGGGCCCCTGGTGCGCGTGCCGTGGCTGCTCGCCCACCGGGCCACCGCCACCAGCGCCGGCGTGGACGTCGGCGGCGACTGGGCCGAGCTCGTCGCCGTCGGTGGCGGGTGCGTCGCCGCGGTCCTCGGCGACGTCATGGGCAGGGGAGCGCGGGCCGCGACCGTCATGGGCGAGGTGCGCGCGCAGGTGCGGGCCCTGGCCCTGGTGGACCCGCACCCGTCCGCCGTGCTGCGCGGGCTGGACGCGTGCGCCGCCGCCACCGGGGCGGACGACCTCGTGACCCTGGCGTACGTGCTGCTCTCGCACGACGGCACCGCGCTGGCCGCCTCCGCCGGGCACCCCCCGCCGCTGCTGCGCACCGGCGGCACCGCCCGCTACCTGGACGTGCCGGCCGGGCCGCCCGTGGGGGTGGCGCTGCTGGACGGCGCCGGGGCGTGCTCCCGCGGGGGCGTGCTGCCGCTGCGGCTGGGGCCGGGGGACGACCTGGTGCTGTTCTCCGACGGCCTGGTGGAGACGCGCGAGCGGTCCCTGGACGTGGGGCTGGCCGCTGCGCTGCGGCACGTCGCCGGGTGCGGCGCCGACCCGCTGCCGGAGCTCGTCGACGGCCTGGTGGGCGCCCTGACGCGCGGGGAGCCGGGCGACGACGACCTCACCGTCCTCGCGGTGCGCCGCACCGGCGTGCTCTAGCCTCGCCAGCGTGCCGCCGTCGCAGCCGTCCCCGCAGCCGGGTCCCACCCCGTCGCCCACCGTCGCCGTGGTGGTGCCCGCCAAGGACGAGGCCGAGCGGATCGCCGCCACCGTGACCGCGCTGCGCGCGCTGGACGTGGCCGACCTCGTCGTCGTCGTCGACGACGGCTCCTCCGACGGCACCGCCCGGCTGGCGCGCGAGGCCGGGGCGGTCGTCGTCGCCCACGAGCGCAACCGCGGCAAGGCCGCGGCGATGACCACCGGCGCCCGCGCCGTCGCCGCCCACGAGGCCGCGCACCCGCGGCCCGGCACCGGCCCGCGGCCGCTGCTGTTCGTCGACGCGGACCTGGCCGCCAGCGCGGCGGCCACCGTGCCGCTGACGGGCCCGGTCCTGGCGGGCGAGGCGGACATGACGATCGCGGTCCTGCCGCAGCAGGCCACCGCCGGCGGTGGGCGCGGCCTCGTCGTGGGCCTGGCGCGCCGCGGCACGCTGGCGGCCGCCGGCTGGTCGCCGCAGCAGCCGCTGTCGGGGATGCGCTGCCTGACCCGCGCCGCGTTCGAGGCGGCGCAGCCGCTGGCGCGCGGGTGGGGCGTGGAGACCGCCCTGACGATCGACCTGCTGCGCGCGGGCCTGCGGGTGGTGGAGGTGCCGTGCGAGCTGCACCACCGGGTCACCGGCACGGACCTGCGCGCGCAGCTGCACCGCGCGGCGCAGTACCGGGACGTGGCGCTGGCCCTGCTGCGCCGGGGAGCGGCCGGTGCGCTGCTGCCCGAGCGCCGCTCCGGTGGCTGAGGCGCGCCGGGGAGCGTGCGCCGTCGCGGTGGCCGCGGCGCCCCGCCGACTGCCCGCCGCGGCGGGCGGTGCCGCGGCGCTCGCCCTGCTCTGCTGGCTGGCCGTGGCCGTGGCCGGGCCCTCCGCGGCGGTGCCCGGGCTGGGGTCCGGCGCGCTGCCGGTGGACCTGGGCCTGCGGCCGTCGTCCGCGCTGGTCAGCGCCCTGCTGGCCGTCTCCGTGCTCGCCGGGGGTGTCGCGCTGCTCACCGGCCTGGTCGCGGTGGGGCGGGGGTGGCGGCCGCGGCGCCTGCTGCTGCTGGCCGCCGCCGGCGCGGCCGTGACGGCCCTGGTGCCGCCGGTGGGTTCGGCCGACCACCTCAGCTACGCGGCGTACGGGCGCATCGCGGCGCTGGGCGCCGACCCGTACGCGCAGGCGCCGGACGCCTTCGCCGGCGGTGCGGACCCGGTGGCCTCGGCGGTGCGCGACCCGTGGCGCTCGACGACGTCGGTGTACGGGCCGGTGGTCACCGCCGTGCACGCCGTGACGTCCCTGGCGGGCGGGGAGTCGGTGCGCGCCACCGTGTGGTGCTGGCAGCTGGTGCTGCTGGTGGCGTGGGCGGCGGCGGCCGCCGGGCTGCACGTCGCGCTGCGCGGGCAGCCGGCGCTGCGCTCGCGCGCGCACGTGCTGTGGACGGCGAACCCGCTGCTGCTGACCGTCGGCCTGGGCGGTGCGCACGTGGACGTGCTGGCGGGCGCGGCGGCGGTGGGGGTGCTGCTGCTGGCGCCGCGGTACCCGTTCGCGGCGGGTGCGGCGCTGGGCGTGGCGGTCGGCACGAAGCTCCCGTACGGGGCGGTGGGCGCCGGGGTGCTCCTGGCGTGGTGGGCCGCGCGCCGCGGCGGCGGCCCGGGCGCGCTCTGGTTGCTGCGGGGGGTGGCCGGCGCCCTGGTGCTGCTGGTGCCCGCCCACCTGTGGGCGGGTGCGCACGCCTACGACCAGACCCGCACCGCCAGCCGGTACGTGTCGCTGGCGACGGTGTGGCGGCCGCTGGTGGACGCCGGCGTGCCGCGCTCGGTGCTGCTGCCGGGCACGCTGGCGCTCATGGCGGTGGTGGCGGTGCTGTGGTGGCCGCTGCTGGTGGGGCGCGGCGCGGCGCTGCCGTTCACCCCCGACCGCTGGCGCCGGTGCGCGGCGGGCGTGACCACCGTGCTGGCGCTGGGCTACCTGCTGGCCGCGCCGTACGAGCTGCCCTGGTACGACGTGCTGCTGTGGGGGCCGCTGGCGCTGGTGGTGCCCGCGGGGGTGGCGGGCGGGTGGCTGGAGCGGGTGGTGGCGGTGCGGCTGACGCTGCTGGCGCTGGCGTACGTGCCGGGGCTGGTGGACGGCATGTCCCCGGCCGTGGAGGCGGTGACGCTGGGGTACCGGCGCGAGGTGGGCCCGTGGGTGGCGTGGTCGGCGCTGCTGACGGTGCTGGCGCTGGGCGTGGCGCTGCGGCGGTGGGCCGCGGCCGGTGCGCGCGCGGCCTGAGCCGGCCCCCTCCCCGCCGTGGTCGTGCACGGTCGAGCGTTCACCCGCGCCTGATCACGGCGGGGAGGGGGGAGGGGTGCGACGATGGGCCACGCCATGGCCACCACCCCCGCCCCGTCCCCGCTCGCCGGCGAGTCCGAGGAGCTGCTGGAGACCTCCGCGCGCTCCCGCCTGACCGACCGGCTGCCCGCCCCCGGCAGCGCCGCCGCCGACGACCCCGACGCCGTGTTCGAGGCGTTCGCCGGGTGGGTGTCGGACGGCGGCATCGAGCTGTACCCGGCGCAGCAGGAGGCCCTCATCGAGGTCGTCTCCGGCTCCAACGTCGTGCTGGCCACCCCCACCGGCTCCGGCAAGTCGCTGGTCGCCGCCGGTGCGCACGCCGCCGCCCTGACCGCCGGGATCCGCTCCTTCTACACGGCGCCGCTGAAGGCGCTGGTGAGCGAGAAGTTCTTCGCCCTGGTGGAGACGTTCGGCGCGGAGAACGTCGGGATGATGACCGGCGACGCCTCCGTCAACGCCGGCGCACCGATCGTGTGCTGCACCGCGGAGGTGCTGGCGAACGTGGCGCTGCGCTCGGGCGCGTTCGCCGACGTCGGCCAGGTCGTCATGGACGAGTTCCACTTCTACGCCGAGCCGGACCGCGGGTGGGCGTGGCAGGTGCCGCTGATCGAGCTGCCGCAGGCGCAGTTCCTGCTGATGTCCGCCACCCTCGGCGACGTCGACTGGCTGCGCGAGGACCTCACCCGCCGCACCGGCCGGCCCACCGCCGTCGTCACCTCCGTGGAGCGGCCCGTGCCGCTGCACTACTCCTGGGCCACCACCCCGCTGCAGGAGACGGTGGAGGAGCTGCTGGTCACCGACCGGGCCCCCGTCTACGTCGTGCACGCCACCCAGGCGGCCGCGGTCGAGCAGGCGCAGGCCCTCACCAGCGCGAAGGTCGCCACCCGCGAGCAGCGCGACGCGATCGCCGAGGCGATCGGCGGCTTCCGCTTCGCCCCCGGCTTCGGCAAGGTCCTCAGCCGGCTGCTGCGCATGGGCGTGGGCGTGCACCACGCCGGGATGCTGCCGAAGTACCGCCGCCTGGTGGAGACCCTCGCCCAGGCCGGGCTGCTGAAGGTCATCTGCGGCACCGACACCCTCGGCGTCGGCATCAACGTGCCCATCCGCACCGTGCTGTTCGCGGGACTGACGAAGTTCGACGGCCGCCGCACCCGCCACTACCGGGCGCGCGAGTTCCACCAGATCGCCGGCCGCGCCGGCCGCGCCGGGTTCGACACCGCCGGCACCGTCGTGGTGCAGGCGCCGGAGCACGAGGTGGAGAACGCCCGCCGCGTCGCCAAGGCCGGCGACGACCCGAAGAAGCTGAAGAAGGTGCAGCGGGTCAAGGCGCCGGAGGGGTTCGTCTCCTGGTCGGAGGCGACGATGCGCAAGCTCGTCGACGCCCAGCCCGAGCAGCTCACCTCCCACTTCAAGGTCACCACCTCCATGCTGCTGAACGTCCTGCAGCGCCCCGGGAACCCGGTGGAGGCGATGCGCCACCTGCTGCTGGAGAACCACGAGCCGCGCAAGCGGCAGCTGCAGCACGTGCGCCGCGCCGTGGAGCTGTTCCGCGCCCTGCTGGACGCCGGGGTCGTGGAGACGCTGCCCGAGCCGCTGGCCGACGGGCGGCAGGTGCGCCTCGTCGGCGACCTGCAGCTGGACTTCGCCCTGAACCAGCCGCTGTCGCCGTTCGCGCTCGCCGTGGTCGACGACCTGCTGGAGAAGGACTCGCCCACCTACGCCCTCGACGTGGTCTCCGCCATCGAGTCCACCCTGGACGACCCGATGAAGGTGCTGCTGGCGCAGCAGTCCAAGGCCAAGGGCGAGGCCGTGGCCCGCATGAAGGCCGACGGGCTGGAGTACGAGGAGCGGATGGCGCAGCTGGAGGACGTCACCTGGCCCAAGCCGCTGGAGGACACGCTGCGCGCGGCGTACGAGACGTACCGCACCGGCAACCCCTGGGTCTCGGACTACGAGGTGCGCCCGAAGTCGGTGGTGCGCGACATGTTCGAGCGGGCCATGACGTTCGGGGACTTCGTGGCGTTCTACCAGCTGGCCCGCTCCGAGGGCCTGGTGCTGCGCTACCTGTCCGACGCCTACAAGGCGCTGCGGCAGACGGTGCCGGAGGACGCCCGCACCGAGGAGGTCACCGACGTCGTCGAGTGGCTGGGTGAGGTGGTCCGGCAGACCGACTCCAGCCTGCTGGCGGAGTGGGAGAAGCTGCGCGCCGGCGACGACGCCGACGTCGTGGCCGCCGTGGCACCCGCCGAGGACGAGGCCCCGCCGGTCACCGCGAACGCGCGCGCGTTCCGGGTGCTGGTGCGCAACGCCGTGTTCCGGTTCGTGGAGCTGGCGGCGCTGGACCGCCCCGAGGCGCTGGCGAAGCTCGACGGCTCCCCCGACGAGGACACCTGGGCCGACCAGCTGGACGCCTACTACGACGAGCACGACGCGATCGGCACCGGCCCGGACGCGCGCGGCCCGCACCTGCTGCAGGTCGACGACGGTTCCGGCCCGCACCCCAAGGGTTCCCCGCGCCGCTGGTACGTGCGCCAGGTGGTGGACGACCCCGCCGGCGACCGCGACTGGGCGGTCGTGGCGGAGGTGGACCTGGACGCCTCCGACGAGGCGGGCGCGGCGGTGCTGCAGGTGGCGGGTCTGCTGCGGATGTGAGCCGGGCCGGCGGCCGGCGGTGACGCCTCCGGCGGGCGGTGACGCCTCCGGCGGGTCAGGGCGCCGGCGGGCCGGGACGTCGGGCGAGCAGGTCCGTCACGACGTGACCGCGGGCGAGGCCGCGCGCCTCGAACGCGGTCAGCGGCCGCCAGGCGGGCCGCTCGTGCGCGACCCGCTCCAGCACCAGGCCGGGTTCGGCCTCCAGCACGTCGCGCATCCGCTGCGCGTACGGCTCCCAGTCCGTGGCGCAGTGCAGCAGCCCGCCGGGGGCGAGCCGGTCGGCCACCAGCGCTGCGAAACCCGGGTCGACCAGGCGCCGCTTGTGGTGGCGCGGTTTGGGCCACGGGTCGGGGAAGTACACCCGCACCCCGGCCAGGCTGCCGGGGCCGATCCGTTCCCGCAGCAGCCGGTGACCGTCGCCCTCCACCACCCGCACGTTGCCCAGCCCGCGCTCGTGCAGGCCCAGCACCAGCGCGGCGACCCCGGGCGTGTGCACGTCCGTGGCCAGCACGCCGGTGCCGGGGTCGGCCGCGGCCATCTCCAGGGTGGTGCGGCCCATCCCGAACCCGATCTCCACCACGACCGGGGTGCCGGGACCGAACAGGGCCGGCAGGTCCAGCGGGCCGTCCCCGTCGGGCACGGCGAACCGGTCCCGGTGGGCGTGGAGGGCGTGGTTCCGGGCGGCGCCCATCCGGCCGCGCCGCAGCTTGTAGGAGCGCAGCGTGTCGTCCACCGCACCGGCGGCGCTGGGTCGGGGCGTCACCGGGCCATCATCGGTCACGCCGCGACCGCCCGGGCAGGTGCCCGGGGCTCAAGGACGCCCGTCGCGGCGCCGAAGCCCCGGAGGTGGAACCGGACGGCGAGCTCGCCCGGCTCGTCGCGCTGCGGGAGCACCTCCCCGCCGACGGGTCCGGCGGCGACCCCGCGGACCGCGGCGACCTCGCGGACCTCGACGCCGTCGTGCGCCTGGCCGCCGCCCTCACCGGGACCTCCGGCGCCGCCGTCAACCTCATCGACGCCGACCGGCAGCGTCAGCTCAGCGCCGCCGGCGCGCCCCGCCGCGACCTCGCCCGCGAGGACTCGATGTGCGCGGTCGCCTTCCGCACCGGTGAGCTCGTGCACGTCCCCGACGCCCGCCTGCACCCGGCGTACCGGGACAAGCCCCACGTCGACGGCCGCATCGCGCGGGTGCGCCTGTACGCCTCCGCGCCGCTCGTCACCGACGACGGGCACGCCCTGGGCACCCTGTGCGTGTTCGACCCCGCCGACCGCGCTCTCGACGACGCGCAGCTGCAGCACCTGCGCGACCTCGCCGCCGTCGCCGTCTCGCTGCTGGCCCGCCGCCGCGAGGCCCGGCGCAGCGCGCTGCTGGCCGCCGAGGCGCAGGAGCAGCGCGACCTGGCTGAGCTGCTGATGGCGCAGTCCGCGCACCGCGAGGAGCTCACCCAGGCCGTCCTCGCCAGCGCCGACGTCGGCATCGTCGTCGCCGGGCCCGACGGCCGCCTGCTGATGTTCAACGACACCGCCCGCGCCCTGCTGGGCCGGGACGCCGACGGCGACCTGGACCTCGCCGGGCACGCCGGCGCGTACGGCCTGCACGCCGCCGACGGCAGCGGCCCCCTGGCGCCCGAGGACCTGCCGCTGGCGCGGGCGCTGCGCGAGGGCGCCGTGCGCGACGCGCGCATCCGCGTCGTCGTGCCCGGTCGCGAGCCCGTCACCGCGGTGTGCTCCGGGCGCACCGTGCGCGGCGAGGACGGCACCGTGCTCGCGGTCGTCGTCGCCCTGCACGACGTCACCGCCGCGGAGGCGCGCGAGAGCGCGCTGCGCGCCGCCCACACCGAGCTGGCCGCCGCCCACCGCAGGCTCGCCGAGCACGCGGAGCAGGTGCAGGCCCTGGCCCGGGCGTCGGCGGCCGTCGCCGCCGCCGGTGACCCCGGTGCGGTGATCTGCGAGGCGGTGCGCGACCTGGCGGGTGCCGACGCCGCCTACCTGGCGCAACCGGACGCCGACGGCGTCCTCGTCGTCACCGCCTCCCTCGGCCTGGACGGGGTGGAGCTGCGGCTCGACCCGCGCCGCGACACCAGCCTCGTGCTGGACGCCTACCTGGGGCGCGAGCAGCTGTTCGAGGCGGACGTCCCCGCGCACCCGCGCGCCAGCCGCGCCGTCGTCGAGGCGTGCGGCACCGTCTCGGCCGTGTGGCAGCCGGTGCTGCGACGCGGTCGCGAACCCGTCGGCGTCCTCGCCGTCATCTGGCGCCACCGGGTCGCCGAGCTCGCCCCGGGTGTGGCCGAGGCGCTGGCGACGCTGGCGGGTGAGGCCGCCCACGCGGTCGAGCGCGCCGACCTGCTGGCGCGCCTGGAGCGGGCCGCGGAGCGGGACGCGCTGACCGGCCTGGCGAACCGCCGCCGGTGGGACGAGGTCGCCGCCGTGGAGGTGGCGCGCGCCGCCCGCACCGGTGAGCCGCTGACGTTCGCGCTGCTGGACCTGGACCGGTTCAAGGCCTACAACGACAGCCGCGGTCACCTCGCCGGCGACGAGCTGCTGCGCGGCTTCGCGGCGGCCGCCGCCGGCCAGCTGCGGGAGGTGGACACGCTGGCGCGCTGGGGCGGGGAGGAGTTCGTGCTCGCCCTGCCCGGCTGCGACGTCACCGACGCGGTGCTCGTCGCCGACCGTGTGCGCGCGGTCGTCCCGCACGGGCAGACCTGCACGGTGGGGCTGGCGCAGTGGGAACCGGGCCAGTCGCCGGCGCAGGTGCTGGCCGTGGCCGACGCCGCCCTGTACCGCGGCAAGCTCGCCGGCCGCGACGCCACCGTCGCCGCCTGACGCCCGGGGCCGCTGGGCCCCTCCGCGGTCAGCCGCCGCGCGCCGGGCGGTCGAGCGAGACGTCCAGGGTGCGGGCCCCGGGTCCGTCGGCCCCGAGGCGGTCCCCCGGGTTGATCAGGGAGCAGCGCCCCAGGGACAGGCACCCGCACCCGATGCAGCCGTCCAGGTCGTCGCGCAGGCGCTGCAGCTGCTCGATGCGCTCGTCCAGCTCGGTGCGCCAGTCCGCGGACAGCCGCCGCCAGTCCGCCGCGGTGGCGGTGCGCTCGTCGGGCAGCCGTCGCAGGGCGTGCGCGACGGTGGACAGCGGGATGCCCAGGCGCACCGCGATGCGCACGACGGCCACCCGGCGCAGCACGCCGCGCGGGTAGCGGCGCTGGTTCCGGTCGTCGCGGCGGCTGGAGATCAGCCCCTTGCGCTCGTAGAAGTGCAGGGCGGAGACGGCGACGCCGCTGCGCGCGGCGACCTCCCCGACGCTCAGCAGCTCCTCGGCCCGGCGCCGCGGCCCGCGCGGCGGGTCCCCGGCTGCTCCCGGTCGATCGCCCACCTCGTCCTCCCCGTTCCTCGCCGGCCGGCCCGCGCCCGGGAGCGGAACCCGGGGCTTGACCTCAACCGTGGTTGAGGCGCCAGCGTAGGCGACGCGACCGGCGCGAACCCGCCTCGCGCCACCCCGGAACCCGGCCACCGAACCCCTGGAGGAACCCCGTGCCGCACGTCGAGGAGTACCTGGTGCAGGCGCGCCTGGCCGAGCGGCGGGCCGAGGCCGCCCGCGTCCACGCGGCCCGCCTGCTGCGCGCGCAGCGCCTGGCGCAGCGCGCCGCCGACCGCGCGCAGCGGCGCACCGGACCCGGCGCCGTGACCGACGCGTGCGCCGCGCCCCCGTGCGGCGCGGCGGTCACGCCGTGACGCCACCGGCAGCGGGCCGGGCGGCGGGTGGGGTGGGTGCTGCCCCGCCAGAACCGCTGCGCTGCAGCGGTTCTCGTCCGGGCACGGACTGGAGCCAGCCGGCGATCGCCTCGACGCCCGTGGTGAACGCCTCCTCGTGCGGGCGGTTCAGGAGACCGTGGGACGACTCCGGCAGCACGCGGTGCTCGACCCGCGCGCCGGCCGCCGCGAGTTCGCGGGCGAACACGGTGCTGGTGGACGTGCTCGACCACGGCGGCCACGTCCTCGACCTGCGCCGGGTGGCGCTGCCGCACCGGGCCGGGTGCCGGCCGGCCGCGACGGGCCCACCGCGCCGGGAGCGGGAGCGGTGGAGCCACCGCGCCACGCCACCTGCGCCGCGCACCGCAGCGAGGTGGTCCCGGCCGGTGGCCGCCCCCGGCGAGAGCGCTCTCGCACTGCGGCGTCGCGGCCCCCTGCCTAGGCTGACCGGCATGGCACCCAGTGTTCCCCAGCTCACCTTCAACAACGGCGTGACCGTCCCGCAGCTCGGCTTCGGCGTCTGGCAGGTCGGGGACGACGAGGTCGTCCCCGCGGTCGAGACCGCGCTGGAGGCGGGGTACCGCCACATCGACACCGCTGCGATCTACGGCAACGAGGCGGGTGTGGGCCGCGCGATCGCGAACTCCGGCATCGCCCGCGACGAGCTGTTCGTCACCACCAAGCTGTGGAACGCGGAGCAGGGCCACGACTCGACGCTGCGCGCCTTCGACGCCAGCCTGGAGCGGCTCGGCCTGGACGCGGTCGACCTGTACCTCATCCACTGGCCCGTGCCGAAGGCCGACGCCTACGTCGACACCTGGAAGGCGTTCGAGAAGATCTACGCCGACGGCCGCGCCCGCGCCATCGGCGTCTCGAACTTCGAGCCGCACCACCTGGAGCGGCTGGCGGGTGAGGCGGACGTCGTCCCGGCCGTGAACCAGGTGGAGCTGCACCCGTTCCTCCAGCAGGCGCAGCTGCGGGCCGACGACGCCCGGCGCGGGATCGTCACCGAGGCCTACAGCCCCCTGTCCTCGGGCAAGGGCGTCATCGACGACCCGACCATCACCGCCCTGGCGCAGGCGCACGGCAAGACCCCCGCCCAGGTGGTGCTGCGCTGGCACGTGCAGCTGGGAAACCTGGTGATCCCGAAGTCGGTGACGCCGCAGCGCATCCGCGAGAACATCGACGTCTTCGACTTCGAGCTCTCCGACGCGGACATGGCGCAGATCGCCGGCCTGGACCGCGCCGACGGACGCGTGGGCTCGCACCCGGACCAGATGAACGTGGGCGCCCCCGCCTGATCGACCGGGGGTTCACCCCGCCCCGCGGGGAGTGCCCGGTGCGCCGGCCGAGCCGGTCACCGGGCACCCCGCCGGGGTCAGCAGCCGCCGCCGTCGCACCCGCCGGCAGCACCCCCGGCGGCGCCCCCGGCGTCGAACGAGTTCAGGCCACCGCTGCCGATGAAGCCGTCGACGCCCGCGGCACCGAACACCCACCCCGGGGTGGCCGCGCTGTCCACGCGTCGCCCGCCGTGGCGGCGGGGCGCGGAGGGGACCTCGTGCGGGTGGTTCCGCGACCGCCTCCAGCGGGCCGCCGCCCCCAGGAGCAGGGGTGCGAGCAGCACCAGGGGCAGCAGGAGCAGGAAGTTCTCGGACCACACGGACCACACCGTCTGCACGGCGCACCTCCCTCGTCGCGACATCGCGTGATCACCACGCCACCGGTCCGGTGGGACCCGTCGAGGGCTCGGGTGTCGCCACCACCCCTCCGGCGCGCCGTGCGCGGTGCGGGTTCAGCCGCGCAGCAGGTGCGCCGTCCGGTACGCCAGCAGCTCGCGCAGCACGATCGACGTGGACGTGCGCCGGATGCCCCGGCAGCGGGTGATCCGCTGGGTGATGTCGTACACGTGGTCGGCGTCGCGCGCCGCGACCTGGATGAGCAGGTCGGAGTCGCCGGAGATCCCCACGCACTCGATCACCTCGGGGATGCGGCTGACGTCCGCCACCAGGTCGTCGAACTCGTCCTGCTCCACGTCCGCGGTCACCAGGGCCCGCATCGGCAGCCCCAGCGCCTCGGCGGTCACCCGCGTGGAGTTCGGCCGCAGCGCGTCCCCGGCCGCGAGCCGCTGCAACCGGGCCTGCACGGTGCCGCGCGCCAGCCGGAGCTGCGTGGACAGCTGCGCCACCGTCGCGCGCGGGTCGGCGTCCAGGGCGGCCAGCACCCGCCGGTCGGTGGCGTCCAGAGTGGTCACGGCGACCACCCTACGTCCAGCCGGAGCAGGAGAACTGGGCGGATCGACCAGTTCCGCCACCGGCTGTTGCGCACATCGGCCGCCGGGCGCTGTCATCTCGGGCATGACCGCGAACGCCGCCACCTCCCCGCCGGCCGCGACGACGGTGACGGTGGGCACCTACCTCGCCCGCCGCCTCGCGCAGCTCGGGGTGCGCCACCTGTTCGGCCTGCCCGGCGACTTCAACCTCGCCCTGCTCGACGAGCTGCTCGCCGCCGGCGAGCAGCGCTGGGTCGGCTCGGCCAACGAGCTGAACGCCGGGTACTGCGCCGACGGCTACGCACGCCTGCGCCGCGGGCCCGCCGCGTTCGTCACCACGTTCGGCGTGGGGGAGCTGTCCGCGGTCAACGCCCTCGCCGGCAGCTTCGCGGAGGACGTGCCCGTCGTGCACGTCGTCGGGATGCCCGCCACCCGCGCCACGGCCGCCGGCACCCTGCTGCACCACTCCCTCGCCGACGGCGACTTCGGCCACTTCACCCGCGTCGCCGCCGAGGTGACGGCCTCAGCGGTGGTGCTGCGCCCGCACGGGGCCGCCACCGCGATCGACCAGGCGCTGCTGACGGCCGTGAGCACCTCCAAGCCCGTCTACCTGGGCGTTCCCGCCGACGTCGCGATCGCCCGCGTCTCCGCCGCCCCTCTGGCCCGGCCGCTGCGGGTGCTGCGCAGCGACGCGCAGGCCTGCGGGGAGTTCGCGCGGGCGCTCGCGGAGTTCCTCGACGGCGCGCCCGAGGTCACCGTCCTCGCCGGCCCGCGCCTGCACCGGCGCCACCTGGAGGAGCGGATGCGGGAGATCGCCGCCCAGAACGGGGTGCGGGTGGCGACGCAGTCCGCGTCCAAGGCGCTGCTGGACGAGTCGCACCCGGCGAACCTCGGCGTGTACGCGGGGGAGTTCTCCCGCTCGGAGGAGACCCGCGCCCGCGTCGACGCCGCCTCCCCGCTGGTGCTCGCCGGGGTGGTGATGACGGACTTCCTCACCGGTTCCTTCACCCACGGCTTCGACCCCGACGCCGCCGTGGACCTGCAGCTGGACCACGCCCGCATCGCCGGCGACGTCTTCCACGGCGTCCACCTGGACTCCGCCCTGCGGCTGCTGCTGGAGGTCCTCGAGGCGCGCCGGCCGCGCCCGGAGCCGCTGCCGCGCCGGGCCGTGGCGCCGGCCGCCGCGCACGCGCCCGCGGAGCCCGACGCCCCGCTGACCCACGCGGACCTGTGGCCGCTGCTGCAGGACTGGCTGGCGCCGGGCACGCTGCTCGTCGCCGAGGCGGGCACGTCGTTCTACGGCGCGGTGGAGCTCACGCTGCCCGACGGCTGCGACCTGATGGGGCAGCCGGTGTGGTCGTCCATCGGGTACACGCTGCCCGCCGCGCTGGGCGCGGTGCTCGCCGCCCCGGAGCGCGAGACGGTCCTCGTCATCGGCGACGGCTCCGCGCAGCTCACGGTGCAGGAGCTGGGCCGGCTGCTCCGGGAGGCCCGCGCGCTGACGGTGCTGCTGCTGAACAACGGCGGCTACACGGTCGAGCGGGCCATCCGCAGCCCGGAGGCGCCGTACCAGGACATCACCGCCTGGGACTGGACCGCCCTGCCCGCAGCGCTCGGCGCGCCGGGCACCGCCACCCACCGCGCCGGCACGCCCGCCGAGCTGGTGGAGGTGCTGGGGAAGGTGCGCGCCGACGCCGGCCGCCCCGCGCTCGTCGAGGTGGTGCTGCCCCGCGACGACGCCCCCGAGTCGCTGGTCCGCCTGGCCCGCAGCATCCGCTGACCCGATCCCCACCGGCTCCGCCCCTGCCACCACCCGCGGTGATCGAGCAAGTGGCGACTTCCTCGATCACCGCGGGTGGTGGCAGGGTCGGGTGCGTGGTGGACGGGGGAGCGTGCAGGGTGGTGGCCGGCGACGCGGCGGCGGTCCGGGAGGCCGCGCAGGTGCTGGCCGAGGCGTTCGACGGGTACGCGTGGACGGCGTGGACCGTCGCCGCCGACCGCCACCGCGAGCGGCTGGCCGGCTTGTTCCACCTCACCCTCACCGAGGTCGGTGTCCCGCACGGCGACGTGTGGAGCGCTCCGGGCCCCGCCGGCCGCACCGCGGCCGTCGCCGTCTGGCTGCGCCCCGACCGTGTCGTGCCCGGCGAGGTTCCGGCGGGCCCGGCGCCGCGCGAGGAGGAACTGGCGGGGGACCGCTGGGCGGCGTCGCTGGCGGCCGAGGAGGCGTGCGCCCCGCTGCGCACCGGTGAGCCGGCGTTCCTGCTCGCCACCGTGGGGGTGCTGCCCGCCGCGCGCGGCCGCGGCCTGGGCCGCGCGGTGCTGGCGCCGGGCCTCGCGGACGCCGACCGGGCCGGGTTGCCGGCCGTGCTGGAGACGTCCGCGCCCGGCAACCTGCCGTTCTACGCGGGCCTGGGTTTCCGCGTCACCGGCGAGGTGGACGTCCCCGGCGGTGGCCCGCACGTGTGGGCGATGCGCCGCGACCCGCGCTGACCCCGCCCGCCGCGGTGGTCGAGGCAGTGGCGACCTCCTCGACCACCGCGGGGGAGAGCGGGGTCAGGGGGTGGTGAGGGCGGCGGCGTAGGCGGTGCGCAGCCGCTGCAGGCGGGCGTTGGACGTCACGCCCCAGTCCAGCCAGTCCACCGCACCGCCGTCCAGCGCGCGCTCCAGGGCCTCCAGGTGCAGGTGCCAGGCCGCCAGCGACATCGGCACCCAGGCGTCCTCGCCCTCCAGGTCGTTCGTCAGCCGCAGCCGGGTGCGCGCCCGCAGCGCCCCCGCGTCGACGGGCTCCAGCTCCCAGCGCAGCAGGCCGTGCTCGGAGTTCGTGTGCTCCAGCAGCCGCGGCGCGTCCAGCGCCGTCACCTCGCCCGGCCACCACTGCAGCTCACCCGGGTCCCCGTTGAGCCACATCAGGGAGAACTCCCCGCCCGGGCGCGGGTCCGCCCGCAGCGCCGCCCACCAGCGGCGCGTCACCTCCGGCACCGTCAG
This sequence comes from Kineococcus sp. G2, assembly GCF_037154035.1. Taxonomy (NCBI): domain Bacteria; kingdom Bacillati; phylum Actinomycetota; class Actinomycetes; order Kineosporiales; family Kineosporiaceae; genus Kineococcus; species Kineococcus sp. G2. The sequence continues at coordinate 42,627 of NZ_JBBBEM010000134.1, forward strand.
CGCCGTCCACACCGCCGCCACCGGGTGCGGGTACTCGCGCGTCAGGGTCAGCGTCGCGCGCTCAGCGCCGTGCAGGACGGCGCCGCCGAGCAGTTCCGGGTCCTCGCTCACCACCCCATCCTGTCGCAGCACCCGGCGGCTCCCGCGACGCCGGGGGCCGGGCCTGCGAGGATCACCCCGTGGGACTGGGTGGTGGACCGAGCGAGTGGGACGAGTACGAGTGGTTCCGCCTGGCGGACGTGCCGCCGGAGGAGGACGAGGCCGGCCCCGACCCGTTCGGCGAGGCGCTGCGCCTCCTCGCGCGGGACTACCCGGTGTGGTCCGGCACCGAGGGCGCCGCCCGCGTGCTGCTGGTGGACCTGGACAACCTGCGCGCCGTGAAGGGACGGCTGCGCGCCCGGCTGGGCGTGGTGGTGGAGCTGGCCCGGCAGGCCGACCACGTCACCCTCGCCGGGCAGGTCGGCGCGGTCGCGCGCTCGCGGCCGTGGCTGGCGGAGTTCGCGCCGCGCGCGAAGGCGGTGGCCGCCGGGCCCGACGTGGCCGACCACGTGCTGCTGGCCGCCGCCGCGGAGGTCCCCGACCCGGCGGAGTTCCTCGTCGTCAGCAACGACGGCATCTTCGCCGACCTCGCCGAGCGGGGGGAGCTGACGATCCTCTCCCCGGGCGTGGACGCCCTCAGCGACCGGCTGCACGGCGCGGCCAGCCTCCTGGTGGACCTGGCGGCGCTGGAGCAGGAGGCCGCCGCCCTCGTCTGAGCCGACCGGCGCGGGTTCGCAGCCGGGTGAGGCCCTGCTCACAGGCCCACCACAGCCGCCCGCCCGACACAGGAGGGAGCCGGGAGACGCCCGGCACCACCTGATCGGGGGAACACCGTGAGGATCACCAAGAGGGTCGTCGCCGCGGGCACCGCGGGCGCCGTCGCCGCCGGCGGGCTGGGGCTCGTGCTGCTGAGCGCACCGCTCGCGTCCGCCGCCACCACGGACTCGTCCAGCTCGTCCGGCTCCACGGGTGTCGGCGACCGGCTGCAGGCGATCGCCGACGCTCTCTCCGGGCTCGTCGGCGACGGCACGATCACCCAGGAGCAGGCCGACGCGGTCGCGCAGACGCTGGAGTCCTCCGACGCCCTGCGCGGGCCGGGCGGGCACGGCGGCGGTCGCGGCGTGGACCTGGAGGCGGCGGCCGGGGCGCTGGGGCTGAGCACCGACGAGCTGCGCACCGCCCTGCAGGCCGACGGCGCCACGCTGGCGAGCGTCGCCGCCGACGAGGGCGTCGAGGAGCAGGTGCTCGTCGACGCCCTGGTGGCGGCGGGCGAGGAGCGGCTGGCGCAGGCCGTCACCGACGGGCGGCTGACGCAGGAGGAGGCCGACGAGCGGGCCGCCGACCTGCCCGAGCGGGTCGCCGCGGCGATCGAGACGGAGCTCCCCGGCGCTCCGGGCGGCGGTCGCGGTGGCCGCGACGGTCGCGGCGGCCCGGCCGACGGTGCGACGGACAGCGGGACGGACAGCGCGACGGACGCTGGAGCACCGAGCAGCAGCACGAGCGGCAGCACGAGCGGCGTCGCCGTCTGAGCACCCCCCGCCCGCCGGTGCCCCCGGCGGGCGGGGACCCCGCGCGGCGGGGGAGCGCTCCCGGCGGGCCGCGACCGCCGCGCCCGGGCACGATGGCGCGGTGCACGACGACGGCTCCCCCCACGACGGCTCCCCCCACGACGGCTTCCCCCGCGACTGGTTCCTCACCGCGGCCGAGCGCGGCAACGACGCCACGCGCCTGCCGGTGTGGAGCCGGGGCAACCGGGTGCGCCCGCTCGTCGACGGTGCGACGTACTTCCCCGAGCTGGCCGCCGCCCTGGCGAGCGCCGGCGCCGGCGACCTCGTGCTCATGGCCGACTGGCAGGGCGACCCGGACCAGCGGCTCACCGGGGACGGCCCCACGATGGCGCAGGCCCTCACCGACGCCGCCCGCCGCGGGGCCGTGGTCAAGGGCCTGGTGTGGCGCTCGCCGCGGGAGCTGGGGCGCCTGTCGCCCACCCGCCGCCGCCACCTCGCCCAGCGCACGCGGGGCGGTGCGCAGGTCGTCCTGGACCAGCGGGTGCGCAACTCGGGCAGCCACCACCAGAAGTTCGTCGTCGTCCGTCGCGCCGGGCGCCCGGACGACGACGTCGCCTTCGTCGGCAGCCTGGACCCGGCGTACAGCCGCCGCGACGACGCCGACCACGCCGGGGACCCGCAGCCGCTGGACTTCGGGAAGGCGTACGGAACCCACCCGTCCTGGCACGACATCCACACCGAGCTGCGCGGTCCCGTCGTGGCGGACGTGGAGACCGTGTTCCGGGAGCGGTGGGAGGACCGCGCGCCGCTGTCGGTGCTGCCCTGGCAGGCGTTCGGCGACCTGGTGCGCCGCACGGGGCGCCGGCTGCGGCGCCGGTCCTCGTCGCTGCCCCCGCAGCAACCGGCACCCCCGCCGGTGCCGGGCGAGGGAGGTTCCTGCGCGGTGCAGCTGCTGCGGACCTACCCGCGGCGCCGGCCCCGCTACCCGTTCGCCCCCGACGGGGAGTTCAGCATCGCCGCCGCCCACGCCAAGGCGCTGCGCCGGGCGCGCCGGCTCGTCTACGTGGAGGAGCAGTTCCTCTGGTCGCCGCAGGTGGTGCGGGTCTTCGCCGACGCCCTGCGCGCCGCGCCGGGGTTGCAGCTGGTGGTGCTCGTCCCGCGCGAGCCCAAGCGCGGCGGCATCGCGGCCCCGCCGCTGCTGCTGGGGCAGTGGCGCGCGCTGCGGCTGCTGCGGGCGGCCGGCGGTGAGCGGGTGCACGTCTTCGACCTGGAGAACCACGGGGGCGAACCGGTCTACGTCCACTCCAAGGTCACCGTCGTCGACGACGTGTGGGCCTGCGTGCGCAGCGACAACCTCAACCGCCGCTCCTGGACGCACGACTCCGAGCTGTCCGTCGCCGTCCTGGACGAGGTCCGCGACCCGCGCGAGCCCGCCGACCCGGCCGGGCTGGGCGACGGCGCGCGCCGCTTCGCGCGCGACCTGCGCCTGCAGCTGGTGCGCGAGCACCTCGACCGGGACGACGCGGACGACGCCGACCTCGTCGACCCCGGTGCCGCCGTGGAGGCGTTGCACCGCAGCGCATCCGCGCTGGACGCCTGGTACGGCGGCGGCCGCCGGGGGCCGCGGCCCCCCGGGCGGCTGCGCGTCCACCGCGACCCGGTGCTCCCGCGCTGGCGGCGGGTGCTGGCGGACCCCGTCTACCGGTTCGCCCTCGACCCCAACGCGCCCCGGCGTCGCTGAATCTTCTCCTGGTTCTCCTGGTTCTCTACTGGTGCTTCGCCGGGTCCGTGCGAGGGGTGGCCTGGGGTGGGCTGTCCACAGGAGACGCAGCTACCGGTCCAGGTGACCAGCAGTCGGTGGAGCCGGCGCAGCACGGCGCGAGAGCCCGAGCTGTGCCACGGGGTCTCGGTTGAGGCGCAGCAAGAGTGCAGAACAGGAGGGCTGCGTTGATCGAGGTGACGTGTCGATGCCCGTCGGTGAAGCTGCGGTCTTCGAAGTGGCCGAACTCGGATCGACCTTCGATTCAATCCCTTCTGCACGTGGTCTGCCTCAACGGACCGCGTGTGACGGGATCACTGAGCTCTTGTCGGTAGCGGTTCTCCCAACTGCTGAGCACCAGCGCC